>JAICXU010000634.1 GCA_025934595.1 Polyangiaceae bacterium
ATCGACGCGCGTGATGTGGGAAGGCGCGGATCTTCCGCTCGAGACGGGCAACTGGCCGCTCCTCGCGCCGTCGCCGATCCCGTACACGCCCACGAGCCAAACGCCTCGGGAGATGACTCGCGAGGACATGCTGCGCGTGAAGGCCGAGTTCGTGGCTTCGGCGAAGAGGATCGAAGAAGCGGGCTTCGACATGATCGAGCTTCACTTCGCACATGGGTACCTGCTCTCGAGCTTCCTCACGCCGCTGTCGAATCAGAGGAAGGACGAGTACGGCGGATCGCTCGAAAATCGAATGCGCTATCCGCTCGAGATCTTCGAAGCGGTGAGGGCGACGTGGCCGAAAGAAAAACCGATGAGCGTGCGCATCTCGGCGAGCGACTGGGTCGACGGCGCATTCGACGGGGACGACGCCGTCGTCGTCGCACGCGCGCTCAAGGATCGCGGCTGCGACATCATCGACGTGTCCACCGGTCAGACGAGCCCGATGGCGAAGCCCGAATACGGCCGCATGTTCCAAACGCCGTTCGCCGATCAGATCCGACACGAAGCCAAGATCCCGACGATGGCGGTGGGAGCGATCACGGAGGGCGAGCAAGTGAACACGATCATCGCGTCGGGCCGCGCGGACTTGTGCGTGCTCGCGCGACCGCATTTGAAGAATCCGAATTGGACGATGTTTGCCGCAGAAAATCAGGGTTTCGTGATGCCGTGGCCGAAACAATATTTGGCGGGCCGCACGGTGAGGTGAGAGCGGCGGTGTGGTGCGTGCCGTCAGCTGTATTTGGGCGACGCGGTATGACCAGGCAGCGAAGCCTCGCCCTTCGTCGAGATGTTGTGCGCGTTGAAGCTCTTGAGGAGATTCTCCGCGTCTTGCTTCATCTTGTCGTTGTCGACGTGGATGGCGATGAGGATGTTGCCGCCTTTGACCTTGCCTTCGTAGCGCTTCGCTTCGTACTCCGGAATTCCGAAGCCGACGAGCGCGCCGGCGATGCCGCCGACGGTGACACCGGCCGCCGCGCCCGAGAGCGCCGCCATGAGGGGACCGGCCGCGATGAACGGGCCGAGACCCGGAATCGCGAGCGCGCCGACGCCGGCGAGGAGACCGATCGTTCCACCGACGACTCCGCCCGCCGCGCCGCCGGCCACCGCGCCTTCGGGCGCTTTGGTATTGAGCTCGTGCGCGAAATCTTTCGTCGTCGTTTGATCCGGGAAGAGGACCGAGATGTCGTTGAGGAAAAATCCTTCGTCGCGGGCGCGCAAGATGATCGCCTCGGCCTCACCACGGGTTTCGACGATTCCGATGACTGACTTTTTCATGATGATCTCCTGTTAGATCGCACGTTGGAGGGTGTTAGGGCTTGACCACGATTTGATCGTCGACATTGGCGACGCCGGCGACGCGTATGGCAGTGCCTTCGATGGCGTCGCGTTCTTGTTGTGACTTGACCTCACCCTTGAGGGTGACGTGGCCGCCGTTGGTGATGATCTTCACGTTTTTCGCGGTGAACGAGAGGTCTCCATTCGAGATGATTTCGCGGCGGATCGCCGCTGTCATCTTCAGATCGCGCGAGTTGTTGCCCTGACTGATGGGCGTGACCTTCGGCGCTGCGTTCTGCGGAGGCGCGGGCGGCGTGGCTCCCGGAGCGCCTGCGGATCTGTCGTACGTGCCGTTGGTGCTCGAGGCATCGGCCGAAAGATTTTGATCATGTGCCGGTACCGCGTCGTCTGCGCGCGTGGTGCCCGTCGTCGATCTACCATTGTTGTAATTGGTGTTGCGGTTCCCCCACGTGGGAGGTGCGGCGGTCGTGCTCGTGCCGCTGGTCGTGGTCGCCGAACGGAGGTGCGCCGTCGTGGGCGGCGTGACCGGCTTGTTCTGCACCGGCTTGTTTTGCGATGCGTAGTACGGTGACTCGTTCGTGGCAGCGCCCGTGGCGCTCGTGTCGTTCACGTTGCTCGACATCGTGCTGTCCGGATAGCGCGCGCTCGTGGTCTCGGTGCTGGACGCCGAGCTCGCGGGCTTGTCAGCGCAAGCGGCGACGGCAACGAAGGACAGCGCGAGGGGAATCAGTCCTGTGCGTTTCATGACCGCCGTTCGAGCAATCCCGGGGCCATCGATGAACCATCGAAAAAACAAGCCGATTTCGCGCTGGGGTGGTAAGGCGATGTGGTCCGCTCTGCCTCGGTGGGCAGAATTGCCACGCTCGCGTGACTCGAGGATTACGCTGCGAGCGCGCGTTCGAGCTTCTCGAAGAGCCCCGTCCATCCTTCTTTGCGTAGCTTCGGTCCGTCGGACGCGCCGAAGAATGCCGATTGCTCCGTGAACACGAGCCGCGTTCCTTTGCCGGCCGGCTCGAGCACGATGGTCGCGAGCGACGCCGACATGCGTCGATCGCCGACGAGCATCACGTACGCGAACACGATGCGCTCGTTCTCCACGATGTCGACGTAGACAGTGTCGTTGCCCATGAGGGTGCCCGCGGGCGGGGCGCCGGGCGCATTGCCTTCGAAGCGAAAGCGGCTCTTTTCGCTCCCGCCGACGCGGAAGTCGGCAGCGAACGACTCCGCGCGCTCGTTGTCATCGCGGAACCAACGGCGTTTCTTCGACGAATCGGCGAAGGCTTCGAATACGCGCGCAGGCGGAACGGGGAACGTGCGCTCGATGGTGAACGTGCTGTGGACGACTTCTTCCTTGCTCATGGCGATCTCCTTTTTGTGCGACGACTCTTCTTCGTCGCGCTACGTGATGTTTCTTCCACGGCGAACAATTCGCCGAGGCGATCGAAGCGGCGCTCCCAGGTCGCGCGGCGCTCTTCGAGCCAGCTCGCCGCGACCTTCAATCCGGTCGGCTCGATGCGGCACGTGCGCACGCGTCCGACTTTTTCCGTGCGCACGATCCCGCTGTCCTCGAGCACGCGAAGGTGCTGCACGATGGCGGCGAGCGTCATGTCGAACGGCTCCGCGAGCGTGCTGACGGAGAGCGGACCGCGGCTCAATTTCTCCACGATCGCGCGGCGCGTGGGCTCCGCAAGAGCGTGAAAGGCACGGTCGACGGCGGGATTGTTTAGCATCAACTTGAGTATCGTCATGCCGGCGCCATAGTCAAGTCGCCGCTAAAC
>JAICXU010000189.1 GCA_025934595.1 Polyangiaceae bacterium
AGAGCGAGCTCGAGGACCTCTCCTTCAAGCACCTCGAGCCAGACCACTACAGCGACCTCGTCGCGCAGATGACGCAGACGAAGCGCGAGCGCGACAAGTACATCGTCGAGGTCTCGAAGACCTTGGCCTCGCGCCTTGCCGAGCAGGGCTTCGCCGCGGATGTCACCGGCCGCGCGAAGCACCTCTATTCGATCTGGCGAAAGATGAAGGCGCAAGCCACGACCGTCGATCAAATCCACGACACGATCGCGTTTCGCGTCATCGTCGAGAGCGTCTCCGATTGCTACGCGGCGCTCGGCGTCATTCATTCGAAATGGACTCCCCTGCCGGGTCGCTTCAAGGATTACATCGCGCTGCCGAAGCCGAACATGTACCAGTCGCTCCATACGACGGTCATCGGGCCGGGTCGCGAGCGGATCGAGATCCAAATTCGCACGCACGAGATGCATCGCGTCGCCGAACGCGGCATCGCCGCGCACTGGAAGTACAAAGAGAAGGTGGGCGGCGGGATCGCGGAACAAGACGCGCAGCGTTTCGGATGGCTCCGCCAGCTCATGGAGTGGCAAAAAGAGCTGAAAGATCCCGCGGAATTTCTCGAGGGGGTCAAAGTCGATCTCTTTCAAGACGAGGTCTACGTCTTCACGCCGAAAGGTGACGTGCGCGTATTTCCTCGCGGCGCGACGCCCGTCGACTTCGCGTTCCAGATCCACTCGCAGCTCGGCGAGCACATCACCGGCGCGCGTGTGAATGGAAAGCTCGAGCCGCTTCGTTACAAATTGAAGAGCGGCGACGTCATCGACATCGTCACGTCGACCTCGCAGCATCCTTCGAAAGACTGGCTCGAGTTCGTCGGCACCACGCGCGCGCGCGCGAAGATCAGGAACTATTTGCGCGCCGCCGAGCGTGACAAATCTTTGCGGCTCGGACGCGAGCTCGTCGAGCGCGAGTTTCATCGCGCGAGCGTGAGCCTCAACAAGCTCCTCAAAAACGAATCCGAGTTTCGCAAAGTGCTCGACGAGGTGAAGGTCCAGAACGAAGAGGAGCTCTTCGTCTCGGTCGGCTACGGAAAAATCAAACCGAGTGAAATCCTCCACATCGTCGCGCCCCCGTCGGAAGAAGGCGTGGCCAGCATTCCGCCCGCGCAGCTCCGCGAAGGGCGCATCGAAGGCCTCGTTCGCAAGGTCATCAAGGGCAACGACTCGAACGGCATCCGGCTCAATGGCATCGACGACGTGCTCGTTCGTTACGCAAAGTGCTGCAACCCGCTTCCCGGAGACGACATCCTCGGCTTCATCACGCGCGGTCGCGGCATCACGATCCATCGTCGCGGATGCGCGAAGGCGTTCGACACCGACCCCGCGCGACGCGTCGACATCAGCTGGGACTCGAAAGCGAAGATCAATCGCAACGTGCAGCTCCGCGTGACGACGGCGAACCGTCCCGGCATCTTGGCGACGGTCGGTCACACGTTCAGCAAAGAAGGCATCAACATCTCGGAGGCGAACTGCCGCGCGGGTGACGACGGCCGCGCCGTCAACGTGTTCACGTTCCAGTGCGGCGACCTCGGCCAGCTCAAAAATGTGATGAAAGCCCTCCAAAAAGTCGAAGGGGTAGTTTCCGTCGAGCGCGCGTAAAATCCGCGCGATTGATGCTATTTTATAGGCTTTTGACGCTTCGACCGTCTAAAGAAGACGGGGCGTCGAGGCCAGGCGCCCACCTTCAACTCGAGGAGGAACAAGGCATGCGAGGATCGATTTTCCGCGGTTCGATTGGCGTCGTTGGAGTGCTCATCGTCGGTACGGCAATGGGAACGGCATGTTCCTCGAGCTCGTCCGGGAATGGCAACGCGAAGGATGCGGGCTCGGCTCCGGCGGCTGGCGGGACGGGTGCGTTCGGCATCGTCACCGTGAATGGAATGCAGAAGCTCTATCTCCCGCAAGAATCGGGCGACCCTACGACCGGCAACGGCTACATCTCGGTCGTGAACGTCGGCGTCGCGGGCAACGGCGTCGCGGGCGCACCTGCGCTCATCACCAATATCGATCTCGGCACGTCCGACTACGCAACCGCCACGGGCGGCGACTCGAGCACCGTCATTGCCGCGAGCACCGACGCGAACAAAATCTGGTTCATCAATCCGCAGAACGACACGCTCACGAAAACGATCACGCTCGACCCGAGCTACGGACGCTCCGGATTTTCAGGCGGTGGTGGTTACGTGACGGGCATCGCCGTCGACTCCGCGAATCACCGCGCCATCTTGAGCGTGTGGAACGGCTTCGCGATCGTCGACCTCAATTCCCTGACGATTTCGAGCGTCATCCAGGCGCCGCCATCGGAGAACTTCGGGTTCGATTCGGTGCATCAGCGCATCATCGCGCCGTTCTACGACTGCTCGACCAGCTTGGACGGGACCGGCGCCGCGCCGCCCTTTTGCAATCAGTTCTTCGGGCCGGACGGCACCACGGTCATGAGCGAGGGTGTGAACATCATCGATCTCGCGGACAACACCGTCTACACGTACGAGGATCCTTCGGCGGACGATCCGAACACGCCGGTCGGCGGCGAGCCCGACTCCGCATCCGCAGATCCGACGACACAAAAGATCGTCGTGCCGTCCGAGAGCGGCGGATACCAAAACATCATCGACCTCTCGAACGCGCAGTTCGACAAGACGAAGAAGACCGTCACCGCTCCGCATGCTTACGTGCAGAACCTCGATCTCGAGGGCGTCGCGATCGAATCGAACAAGCACTTCGCGTTCTGGGAAGAAGAGGGCAGCCAGAACGTCGCGGTCGCGGATCTCGGAAGCGTGGCGGTGGACGGCGGCAGCAACACACCGACGGCGACGATGCCGGACCTGCCGAATTCGGGCGGAAGCTGGTCGAATCTCGGCGACCCGCACGGCATCGCGGTCACGACGGGCCTCGCGGACGGACATTCGGTCGGGTTCGTCGTCGACGGAAGTCGGCACTGGGTCGCGCGTGTGGATCTCGAAAAAATGTCGCAGCTGCAAGCCACCGACGCGGGCGACGGCATTCCTTCGGGCGTCACGTCGGATCAAATGGCGACGGTCGTCACGTTCCTCGACGCCACGACCAAGCCCTGACGCCGCGCGCGTCGGGCGTCGCGCCGATCACCGCTGGAGGCCCGCTTCACGCTCCAGCCGGTGACCGAGCGCGATGACGAGGATGTGCGCAAGGAGGTCCGTTCCCGATTCGGGGGCGACGGCGATGCTCTTGCCGCCGCCTCCAATCGCGCGAATTTGTTCTCCCGTTTTTTTCGCGGCGATGAGGCTCTCGTCGTACGCCGCGTGGGAGGCGTTTTCGCGAATGATCTCGATCGATCGCCGAAAATTTTCGATCTGGGTGGGCGCGAGGTTGTCGCCGAGCGACGTGTAGTCGGTGCCGGCCTCGCGCAAAAGCCACGGCGGCTCGCCGTCGCTGCGAAACAGGTAGAGCACTTGCGAGCGATCTTCTTTCACCGCGATCATCTCGCGCGTGACCGATTTCGTCAGCTTCAGGCCGCCCGTGGCGACGGCGGTGGCGAGCGCGAGCTTGCGCTCGCTCTCTTGCGTGCGGGTCTCGGTCGTCACGCGGCTCGTCGCGCGGATCAGCGCCAAGATCGATTTGTACGGAAGGCGCTCTTTGTCGGCGCCGCTCGCGTCTTGCCGGACGACGGCGTCGGCATCGAGCCGGAAGTGCCGGAGCTGCGACATCGCTCCGCTCGGCGTGATCGCCGCCGCGTCGCATGCGACCGCTTCGTGTCCGCGGCCTCGGAGCTGTGAGAGAGCGCGCACTGCTTGCTCCTTGTCGTCCGTGACCAGCATCACGGCCGGAGCGCCGCTCGAAAGGAGAAGGCGCACCTCGTAGACCGTCGCGCCGAGATCACGGGCCACGGCTTGCGCTTCGCCGTCGATCGCGGCGCCGGAGATCGCTTCCTCGTAGAAGTGCGTGATCGCGACCGCGTACACGACAGCTAGCCTACCTGCGACGTCGCAAAATGCTAAGCCTCCGCGCATGGGCGTGGAGGTCACGATCGTCGGTGCCGGTTTGGCCGGATGCGAAGCGGCATGGCAGCTCGCCGAACGTGGCATTTCGGTGCGTCTGCTCGAGCAAAAGCCGCATCGACGAACGCCCGCGCAGACCACCGATCACCTCTGCGAGCTCGTGTGCTCGAACTCGCTTCGCGGCGCCGCGCTCGTCAACGCCGTCGGGTTGCTCAAAGAAGAAATGCGCCGCGCGGGCTCGCTCATCATGACGTGCGCGGAAGAAGCGAAGGTGCCCGCGGGCGGTGCGCTCGCCGTCGATCGCGACGTGTTCTCGGCGAGCATCACGGCGCGGATCCGAAATCACCCGAAAATCACGCTCGATCATCGCATCGTGAACGAGATCCCCGAAGCGACGGCGGAGGCTCCCGTCATCCTCGCGACCGGCCCGCTCACCGGCGACGAGCTCGCGGCCGACCTCGCGAACAAAATCGGACAAGCGCAGCTCGCGTATTACGATGCGATCGCGCCGATCATCGCCGCCGACTCGATCGACTGGGACAAAGTCTTCAAGCAATCGCGCTGGGACAAAGGCGGCGACGACGCGTACGTGAATTGTCCCTTCGACCAAGCGGGTTACGAAAATTTCGTGCGCGAGATCGTGGCCGCGAAAAAAGTGGAGCCGCGATCGTTCGAGGACGTGCGCTACTTCGAGGGCTGCCTGCCGATCGAGGTGATGGCGTCGCGCGGAGAGAAGACGCTCGCGTTCGGTCCGATGAAACCAGCCGGGCTGACCGATCCGAAGACGGGCCGATGGCCCTACGCGGTCGTGCAGCTTCGCCAAGAAGACGCGGCCGCGACCGCGTACAACATGGTCGGCTTCCAAACGCGCATGACGTACGGCGAACAAGCGCGCGTCTTCCGCATGATCCCCGGTCTCGAGAACGCGGAGATCCAGCGCTTCGGCACGGTGCATCGAAACACGTTCGTGAACGCGCCGGACTTGCTCGACGACACGCTGCAATTGAAGAATGCGCCGCACGTCTTTCTCGCGGGGCAGATCTCGGGCGTCGAAGGTTACGTGGAGAGCGCGGGGTGCGGGCTGCTCTGCGGCCGGATGCTCGCGGATCGCCTACAAAACAAGCCCATTTCGCATCCGCCGAAGACGACTGCGCTCGGAGGGCTCCTCACGCATCTCTCGCGGAAGCAAGATCGCTTCGAGCCGTCGAACATCACGTGGGCGTGCATGCCGCCGCTCGAGAATCGAAGATTGAAGAAGAAGGATCGCTACCAGGTGATGGCGGATCGCGCGCTCGCCGATCTCGACGCATGGCTCGGACACGCCGCACGAGCAGCCGCCGCACCGCCGAGCGATGTGATAATTCTCTGAGCTCCGGGAGAAGAGCTTTGGCCAAACGAGACGAACGACGCGTGCGCGCGGCGGAAGTTGCAGGAGACGACGTCGGAGCCGCGGAGCTCGGTCGACGCGTCGCGGAGAATTTGCGCCAAAGACGAAAAGCGCGCGGCATGTCCCTCGACGATCTCGCGAACGCATCTGGAGTGAGCCGCGCTGCGCTCTCGCAAATCGAAACGCACAAATCGAACCCCACCGTCGGCCTTCTCTGGAAGATCGCGGTCGGTCTCGGCGTGCCGTTCTCGGAATTGATCGGCGAGATCAAAGGCGGCATCTCCGTGCTTCGTCGCAGCGACGGGCAAGTGCTCCGATCGCTCGACGGCAAGCTCGAGTCGCGCCCGCTCGCGCCCGCCGGGACGTCACCGCTCGTCGAGCTCTACGAGCTTCGTCTCTCCGCGCGATCGACGCACGCTGCGGAGGCGCACGCGCCGGGCACACACGAGCTCGTCGTCGTGTTGAGCGGCGCGCTCCGCATGCGCGTGAATCGTCCCGGCGACGAAAGCGAAAGCTACGATCTCGGCGCGGGCGACTCGATCTCGTTTCCCGCCGACGTGCCGCACGCGTACGAAAATCCGGGAGCGAGCGAAGCGCGGTACCACAATTTGATTATTTACGAACGCTGAGCGATCGCGGTGAGCGCGAAGTCATCGCGCTCGTGGCGTCTCTGTGAGGTGACTTTAGTGGGCTCCGCCCCTCATCGCTTCGCGATGAGCCTCCCTGGTCTCGCCTTCGGCGAACGCCGCTTCGCGTCGGAAATGAACAAGCTGGGGATAAGAATGTTTGAAGATTGTGGGGAAAAATAAGGTGTTTTGTGTGTTGTGGCGCGCGCGCGATCTTCGTACGCGATGCCCATGATTCGCACGAAGACCGACGACGAGATGGCGCAAGACGAGGCCGATCACGCAGAGTCCGATCCCGAGCGCGCGGAATTGATCGCGCGTGCGCGGCGATTCAAGTCGAGCTGGATCGAGCTCGCGGAGGCGCTCGTCGAAGTGAAGCGCAGCGGACGCTTTCGCGATTGGGGCTACGAAGACTTCGACACGTACGCGAAGAAGGAGCTTCGCCTTCGCCAGGAGACCGTCGACAAGCTCACGGGCAGCTATTCGTTCTTGAAGAGGCGCGCGCCACAAGTGCTCGAGCGTGATGGCTTGGCGGACGAGATC
>JAICXU010000472.1 GCA_025934595.1 Polyangiaceae bacterium
GAAGGCGCGCTCCATCGTCGGCCGCGCGAGGATCGCGATCGAGCGCCGCGATGCTTCCGCCGTCAAAGAGCAGATCGAAGGGCTCGCGCGAACGCACAAAATGTTCAAAGGAGTCGTCGCGAAGACGCAGTAACGAGCGGTCGTGGAGAAGCCTTTGAGCGACGAGCCCCCCACCAAGAAACGGCACATGGCGCCGACGAAACCGGAGCGGGATCCGCCGTCCGCCGGCGAGGTCGCGCGCCGGCCCACGAAGCCGCCGCCCGGCGATCCGATCGCGTTCGCTCGCGAGATCATGGGCGCGCGAAAGCTGACGCCCGCCGATCGTCGTGTGCAAGGTCGCTTGCCGCAACCGACGCTCACCGACGAAAAGGAGCTCGAGGACGCGCGCGTGCGCTCGATGAAGCTGTCGGAGCCGCCGCCCACCACGACGAATCCGAGCCTCCTTTCGCTTGCGAACGCGCAAGCGTCCGGATCGATGGGCGCGGTCGGCGGCTCGTCCAACGCTCCAGGGCCCGCGCCCGTGGCCCCTGTCGCGGCAGCCAAGGGCAACGACCCGAGCGCGCAAGGTCAAGTCGGTGAGATGCGCGATCGCTTCTCGCTCGGCGACTACTCGGGCGCGCTCATCGTCGCGGAGGCGATCCTCGAATCGGATGCCAAGCACGCGGAGGCGCGTCAGGTCGTCCAGCATTGCCGGCGCGTGCTCGAGCAGATGTACATCGCGCGCATCGGACCGCTCACGCGCGTGCCGAGCGTCGCCGTTCCGCGCGATCAGCTAAGGTGGCTTTCGATCGATCATCGCGGAGGATTTTTGCTTTCGCTCATCGACGGCGTGTCGACGCTCGAGATGATCCTCGACGTCTCCGGAATGCCGCCGCTCGATGCGCTGCGCATTCTCTACGAGCTCGCGCAGCAGCGAGTCATCACGTTCAAGTGATGCGACGCGCGCTTCGCGGGCATCGAACGTCGCCCTTGAAACGGCGATTTGAATTGTGCAAGTCGATTTGCACACGAGCCGCCGGCGCGGTCACTTTCCTTTGCGCGGGCTCTTGGCGAACGCTACACCCTAGACGGGATGCCACGGCACCGTTCGCGCGAGACCGAAGCCAAACGGCTTCGACAAGACGTCGAGTGGGCGCTCGAGAGCGCGCTCGACCCCGGCGACGTCCTTCCTCTCTTGCGTCGGCTCGCGCGCACGGCGCCAGAGTCGAGCGACGACTCCGCGTTCGCGCACCGGCAGCTCGCCGAGCTCCTCGTCGAACGTGATTCCTGGCGCGCTACGCTTCATGCGCGCCACGTTCTCGCGACGTTGCCCGATGACGAGCGAGCTTGGGCGGCGCTGGCGCTCGCGCAAACGCTCCTCGGAAATTATCGGTACGCCGCGAATGCGTATCGGCGCGCGCTGAAGGCAGCGCCCGACAATCCGTGGTACGCGCACAACTTGGGGCATTTGCTCGACGTGGCGCTCGATCGACCGAACGAAGCGGTCGAATGGCTGCGCGCCGCGTTTGCCGGCTCTCGCAATCGCGCCGCACCGAACGCGGAGATCGCCGCGTCTTTCGCGCATGCGCTGGCGCGCACCGGCAACATCGACGAAGCGAAGAGAGTGCTCGCGATCGCGATGAAGCGAGGCGGCTCGCGCGAGCACGAAGCGCTCATGCACTGGATCGAAGCGGGCGCGCCTCCGACGAAGGCGCCGGCGCATGGCGGGCCTGACGGCATGCCCGAGATTCGCGCCGTCGCCAGCGAGCCGCTCCGCTCCCCGCGCAACGACGAGCGTCGGCCGCGCGCCTCGCGACGATCGATCCCCGCGGAGCTCGACTCGGCGCTCCTGCGCGGCCTCGCGCATTTGCCGCTCACGGCTCGCCAGCGCGCGCGCGCCAGGATGCTCGCCCGCGAACCGTATGCGCGATCCGCTGCGCTCGACTTGATCGGCGCGAAAGACCTGACGAGCGTGCATGCTCTCGCCGCCGCGCTCACGTACGTCATCATCTACACGGACGAGGTCCCGCTCACGCTCGCGGAGGTCGCCGCCTCGTTTCGCGTGAGCAGCGCGTCCCTTCGCGCGCGCTTCGCACTGCTTCGCGCGGAGCTGCAGCTGCCGAGGCGCGTAGTGCGCGCCCCGCGTCGAACTGTGTAAACGAACCGACAGCGCGTCCCATTTTGCCTCGTAGTTTGCTAGGTAACGTGGGGCCATGGTGCGCTCGCGTCGTCGCCTTTCCCTCGTCGCCTCGATCCTCATTTTCTCGGCGCTCGCGTCGTCGTCCGCGGTCGCGCAAACACCGCGACCTGCCGGCAGCGCGCCTTCGACGGCACCTCAGAACAAAACGGCCGCGCAGGCCGCGCCCATTTCGACGCCCGCGAACAACGCCACGGGAAGCCCGGCCTCCGCGCAGGCCCCGATCCCGATCCCGCCGCCGCCCTCGGTCGACGACCCGATGCTCGCGCCGATCCCTCCTCCGCAGCGCGTGATCTCGACGTGGCCGGAGGCGCTCTCGCTCATTCGCGCGAACTCGACCGATCTGAAAATCGCTTACGACGAGGTCGCGCGCGCCGAAGCTCAATATCGGTCTGCGCTCGCGGGCACGCTGCCGTCCCTCAACTCGAGCGCAAACATCTCGCACAATTTTTTGGTCGATCACGTGACGAATCCTCTGAACGGCGACGTGACGCCCGTGCCGGCCTACAACTCGGCCGGCGGCAACATCGTGCTCTCGCAGCCACTCTTCGTTCCGCGCGTGTGGCATCAAATGGGCACCGCGAATCGGCAGATCGAGGCGAACCAGCTTTCGCTCGAGGAAGAAAAGCGCGCCATTGCGCTCGGCGTCGCGAACGCGGTCATCGCCGTCGTCACCGCGGAGCGCATCGCGGAGCTGAATCGGAGCGGATTTCGCGCCGCGCTCGAGAGGC
The DNA here is from genome assembly GCA_025934595.1 of Polyangiaceae bacterium. Classification (GTDB taxonomy): domain Bacteria; phylum Myxococcota_A; class Polyangia; order Polyangiales; family Polyangiaceae; genus JAICXU01. The sequence goes on from JAICXU010000472.1 coordinate 2,908, forward strand.
TCGACCTCACGCGTCGCAAGCAAGCGCTCGGCGCGGCCACGGGTCTCGACGTCGTGCGTGCGCAGCAAGACGTGGAATCGGCGCGCACGACGCTCGTCACGGGCGACGAGGACCTGCGTCAAACACGTGAAGCGCTCGGCATTGCGCTCGGTATCCCCGACGCCATCGGCGTCAATTCGCAGATCAATCTGGATTCGCTCGTCGATTCGGCGATGGGCTCGTGCAAGCGCTCCACGCTCGAGGATCGCGCCGACATCGCGGAGTCTCGCGTGCGCGCGGACATTGCCTCGCGCGAGGTCGGCGACGTATGGCTCCAATTTTTGCCGACGGCGACCGCGTCTTCGGCCGTGAACGAAGGCTTCATCAATCCGGGCTCGCCGAATCCCACGTGGAACATCCAGGGTGTCCTTTCGTGGCAGATTTGGGATGGCGGTCTTCGCTACGGCAACTTGCGAAACGCGCGCGTCGACGAAGACGAGGCGCTGCAGAATTTGACGGCGCTGCGTCGCACCGCGCAAATTCAGCTGGTTCAAGCCGAGCGCGGCGTGACGGTGGCGGAGGCCTCGCGCAAAGTCGCCTCCGACGCGCGGCAGCTCGCGGCCGAGAACGATCGCCTCACGCAAATTGGTTACACGTCCGGATCGCTCACGAGCCTCGACCTCGTGACGGCCGCACAAGCGCTTCGTAGCGCCGAGATTCAGCTCGCCCTTCAGGACTTCAATCTCGTAAAAGCACGCGTGCTCGCGCTTCTGCAGCTCGCGAATTGTCCTTGGTGAGGCGACTCGGTACGCGCGCAGCCTATTCGTTCGTCGGAGCGGCGGCGTCCCAGCCACTGACGCGCGCGAGATCGCTCAGCGCGATGTTGTAGTCCATGAGCGCATAGAGATGATTCACGCGCGCATCGACGTAGTTGCGCAGCGGCTCGAGCAGCGCGCCTTCGTCCTTGTTGCCGAGGTCGATCGCGTCTTGCGTGCTCGAGATCCACGTCTTCATTTTTTGCTCGGTGCTTTGCCAAAGCTCTTCGCGATTCTTCGCTTCGAGGGCCGTGCCGTACGCATTTTCCACTTCGACGGCGATGCCGCCGAGCGCCA
>JAICXU010000026.1 GCA_025934595.1 Polyangiaceae bacterium
ACGCGGCGAGCCACGCGCACGGCGAGGCGCAGATCTCCGACGTCGCATTCGTCGTCGGCGGCATCGCGACGATCGGCACCGCCGTTCTTTACTTCGCGCGCACACGCGACAAACATCCGCCGCCTTCGCAAGGGACGACCCCTGCTCCGAGCGAAGGCGCGAGCAATGCAAAACCCCTCAAGACGCGCGACGAGTCTGCGCGCTCACACGAGCGTGGCGTATGGGTCGCACCGACGATCGGCGGCGTGATGCTGGGAGGCTCGTTCTGATGCTCCCGCGGAGCGCGACGCGCGTGCGGGGCAAGCTCGCGCGCTCGATTTCACTATTTTTCTCGGGGATTTTGCTCGCGATGCTCGTCGGCTCGAACGGGGCATGCGAGGCGATCGTCAGCGACACGATTCCGGGCTTCACGTGCAGCGGCACCGATCTCTCGAGCTGCCCGCAAGGCCAATATTGCAAAGGCGTCGGTTGCACGGCTTGTCAGAACACGGACATCTGCGACGGATTCGACAACGACTGCAACGGCAAGGTCGACGACGGGCCGCTCAGCGATCACGATCAAGACGGCTACACGGTGTGCGGTCACGCCGATCCGTCGACCGGCAAGATCACGGGCGTCGACTGCAACGACAACGATCCGGACGTGCATCCCGGCGCGCAGGAAGTCTGCAACGGCGTCGACGACGATTGCGACGGCATCGTCGACAACCCCGACACCGTCTGCCCGGCCGGGAAAGTGTGCGCGCCGCAGCTCAAACAATGCATCGATCAAGCGGCGGTATGCACGACGGCGAATTGCCCGTCGCCGAAGCAATGCGATCCGCTCACGCAACAATGCGCCGACCCGACCGCGAATTATCCCATCGGTCACTCGTGCGCTTCGGACAAAGAATGCGCGAGCACGCTCTGCGCGTTTCCGGCGCTCCTCGGCGGCGTCGGCAGCGGCGCGGTGTGCACGAAGCTGTGTTGCACGTCGAACGACTGCGACACCGGATTCGTGTGTGATGCGACGGGCTCCGGCGGCCGCTACTGTCTCGATGCGACGGCGGCCGGACGATCCGCGCCGGGCACGGGCGCCGGCGGCACGAGCTGCGGAAACGGCACCGAATGTCGCTCCGGATTGTGCACGAACGGAAACTGCGTCGACACGTGCTGCTCGAGCTCGGACTGCCAGGGCGGCACGAGCTGCACGCTCCAGAGCATCAGCGGCCACAACGGTTTCTGGTGCGGAGACACGAGCGGCGGCGGCAACGGCAATCAATCCTGCAGCGGCAACGACTCGTGCAAGAGCGAGCTCTGCGCCGATTACGCGGGAGACGGCGCGCGCTGCGTCGCTCCGTGTTGCACGTCGCAAGGCGGCGCGTGCGGATCGATCGAGAGCGGCTTCATCGACATCGTGTGCGTCGAGAACGCGATTCAAGACCAGCCCACCGACCAATTCCTCGTCTGCACGGGCTTCAACGGCACCGGCAACAAACCGTTCGGCGCCGATTGCGGCACCAATGATGATTGCGCGTCCGACAACTGCGACACGGCGGGCTCGAAGAAATGCACCGACGTGTGCTGCACCGACGCGAACTGTCCGCAAGGCAAATGCCGGCCGGATTCGAACGGCGCGCTCCGCTGCGTCATTCCATGACGCTCGCCGGGCGCGAGACGGGCTCGCTGTCGTCGCGCTTCGTGTGCTTCGCGAAGTGTGAGGGCAGCCGCTCCAAGAGCTGGCCGGTCACGCAAGCGATCTATCGGTGCCCAGCCTGCAACGGGCTCTTGTCGGTGGAGCACGACATCGACGCGCTCGCGAAGACGAGCGGGGCGGCGTGGCGAAAATCGTTCGAGGAGCGATTTCGATCCGGCACCTTCCCTTTTTCGTCCGGCGTGTGGGGAAAGCGCGAATGGGTGGCGCCCGAAATTCCGGATGATGCGATCGTATCCACGGTCGAAGGTGCGACTCCGCTTTTGCGCGCGGAGCGCTTCGCGCGCGAAGAAGATTTCGGCGACCTCTTCGTGAAGCAATGCGGGACGTCGCACACCGGCTCGTTCATAGATCTCGGAATGACGGTGCTCGTCTCCACCGTGAATTTCGCGAAAAAGACCGGAAAAATGGCGGTCAGAGCGATCGCGTGCGCGTCGACGGGTGACACGTCGGCGTCGCTCGCGGCGTACGGCGCGCTCGCGGGCTTGCCGGTCGTCGTGCTCTTGCCGCGCGGTCTCGTTTCGGCCGCGCAGCTCCTGCAGCCACTCGCGCATGGCGCGACGGTGCTCTCGCTCGACACCGATTTCGACGGCTGCATGACGATCATCCAGGAGCTCGCGGCGCGCGGGCTCGTCTACCTCGCGAACTCGATGAACCCGCTTCGCATCGAAGGCCAGAAAACGGTCGCGATCGAAACCGCGCAGCAGCTCGGATGGACCGTGCCGGACTGGATCGTGCTCCCGAGCGGCAACTTGGGAAATGCAGCAGCGCTCGCGTCGGGCTTCGAGATGATGGAGAAGCTCGGCGTCATCGATCGCGTTCCGCGCCTCGTCGTCGCGCAAGCCGAGCAAGCGAATCCTCTTTATCGCGCGTTCGCGGCCGGAGAAGACACGGTGAAGCCGATGACGGCGGGTGCGACGGCCGCGAGCGCCATCCGCATCGGCAATCCGGTGAGCGCGCCGCGCGCGATGGCGGCGCTGAAAAAAATGAACGGCGTCGTCGAGCAAGCGAGCGAAGAGGAGCTCGCCGATGCCGCCGCACGCGCCGATCGCGCCGGTCTATATGCGTGTCCTCACACCGGCGTGGCGCTCGCGTGCGCGATCAAGCTGCGCAAGAAAAACGTCATCGCGCCGGCCGATCGTGTCGTCGTCGTATCGACCGCGAGCGCGCTGAAATTCACCGAGTTCAAGCTCGCGTATCACGAGAGCAACTTGCCGGACGCGACGTCGCGGCTCGCGAATCGACCCGTCGAGCTTCGCGCGAATCTCGGCGAGATCGAAGCGCACATCGCGCGCCTCGCATAGTCACCTGGGGCGTTGGCTTTTTCTTTCGGGCTCGGCCGCAGATTCGGATTCCGGCACCTCGGTCGGCGCGGATTCGAGCGGCGGCGCCATCGTGGTCGCGGCGTACGCGCGAACCTCGCTGGGGAGCCACGGCACGAGAGCGTCCGCCATCTCGCGCGCGGATCGAAAGCGGGCGGCTGGGTCCTTCTCGAGCGCGCGCATCACGATCGCGGCCATCTCGGGCGAAATGTCCGGTCGCAGCGACGAGATCGGCTCGGGCAGCTTGTCGAGAATCGCGAAGAGGACCGCGTTGTAGTTCGCGCCGACGAACGGCCCGCGCTTCGAGAGCATCTCGTAGAGCACGCAGCCCGCAGCGTAGATGTCGCCGGCCACGGTCGGCTTTTCGCCTCTCGCATATTCCGGCGCGAGATAAGCCGGCGTGCCGAGCACGGTACCGGTCTGCGTGAGCGTCGCCTCTTGGTCGCCGCTGACGAGCTTCGCGATCCCGAAATCGAGCACCTTCACGACGTCCGAGATGTGCGCGACCGTCGTCAGGAAGACGTTGTCGGGCTTGAGATCGCGATGCACGATGTTCGCCGCATGCGCGGCTTGCAGCGCCGAGAGAGCTTGCGCGCCGATGATCGCCGTGCGCCGCTCGGAAAATGGCGGATCGCGCTGAATGACGGTCGTCAGAGACGCGCCCTGCAAAACCTCCATGACGATGAATGTCTCGTCGGGCGAAGAGACGAAGTCGATCACGTGCACGATGTTCGGATGATGGATCGACGCGAGGAGCTCGGCCTCCCGCCGGAAGCGACGCACCGAATCGGCGCGCTTCGCGAGCGTCGTATGCAGCACCTTGATCGCGACGCGAAGGCCCGCCAGGTCTTGGCGCTCCGCTTCGTACACGGCGCCCATTCCGCCCGCGCCGAGCATGCGTACGATGCGATAGCGATTCGCGAGCATCGTACCCAAAACGAGCGCGCCGTCGGGTGTGCGCTGGGAAGACTGCGCCGCCTTCTCGCGAACGACCGAGTCGAGGAGCTCCTTCTGCGCGCGGGCATCGCGATGCGCTTTCAAGGCGCGAGCCACACTGGAGAGCAAGCGTGTCTCGTCGAGCGGCTTCGTGAGGTACTCGGTGACGCCGTGCTCGATTGCCTTCATCGCCGTGTCGATGCCCGGCGCGGCCGTCATGAGAACTACCGGTACCTCGGAATGCTCTGCACGGACGGCTTGCAGGAGGTCCACGCCATTCATGTCGGGCATGTGGATGTCGCTGAGGACCACGTCGACGCGACGAGCACGCAAAATCTCGAGCGCCGTCTTGCCGTTCGATGCTTGTAGCGCTTCGTGGCCGTCGCGCGACAGCACGCGCGCAATCGCTCGCCGAACGATGTCGTCGTCGTCGACGACCATGATCACGCCGCCCGGCTCGCTGTGCTCGATCGGCGCCGGTTTGCTCACGGGCTGGCTCCGCTCATGAGCGAGACGTACTTGTGGATGTCAGCGACCATTTCGTTTCGCGACTCGGTGATTTCGAAGCCCGACACTTGAAGTGCGCGCGTCGAGTGCGACCAGCGCGCGATGGCTGGGGCTTCGACGACGCGTCCGGACATGGGCAGCGCGAATCTCACGACCCCGCGCGTCCCGACGCTCACCGGGCGTTGACCCACGAATTGAAATCCGCTCACCGAGATCTGTTCGATGCGTCCGTCGTAGACGTCGTGCTCGCCGACACGGAGCTGCGCGAGCGTCATGTAGGAGGCGCGTGGATGACGGCGGTGCGACTCGTTGCGCACCTTCGCGATCGGCGCGTCGGCGACGGTGGGGGAGCTGCGCTCGATCGCGTCGCGCGCGTTTTCGTACACGCGCGCGGGCTCGACCGGAGGCAAGGTGTTCATCGCGTGGCATAGCGCGGCCATGTCGGGGAAGCGTTCGTCGGGATTTCGTGCGAGCGCCCGAGCCAGGACATCGGCGAGCGCGGCGGGGATTTCGGAGCGCAGCTCGCGGGCCGGCTTGATCGGCGTCGTCGTGACCTTGCGGAGGATCTCGCCGTACGCACCGTCGAACGGAACGACACCGGTAAGGCACTCGTAGAGGACGACGCCGAAGCCGTATTGATCGACGCGATGATCGGCGTCGGGAGATGCGAGGAGCGCCTCGGGAGCCATGTATTCGGGAGTTCCGAGCAGCGAGTTCTCCTGCGTCACGAGCTCGAGCTTGCGCTCGGGATCGGCGATCTTCGCGATGCCGAAATCGATCAGGCGGAGCGAGTGGTCCGCCATGACGAAAATGTTCGCCGGCTTCACGTCGCGATGAACGACGCCGAGCGCGTGGCAGTGGGCCAGCGCAGCGGCGAGCTGACTCGCATAGGCGATCGCATGCGCGATCTCGAGCCGACCCTTCGCCGCAAGAAGGCCTGCGAGCGTGCGACCGGAGAGAAGCTCGAAGACCATATAGAGGTGGCCTTCGGCCTCGCCGGCATCGATGAAGTCGACGATCCCCTTGCCTTGCGTGATGGCGAGCGCGTCGATTTCCCGCGCGATCCTCTTTCGGACGAGCTCGGGCGCACGCCGATGCAGGAGCTTGACGGCGCACGGTTTTCGCGTGAGCGCGTGCTCGGCTGCGTAGACGTAGCCTCCGCTCGTCACCTTGGCGAGGCGTCGCACCAACCGATAGCGGTCGTCGAAGAGCCGCATCGAGCTGCTCTCGATGTCGTCATCGAAAGCAGAGGCATCGTCACCGCTCATGGCGCGTCGTCTCCCGATTCAAGCCCGGCCCCAGTTTCAGACTACGTGAGGAGGGCGCGAGATCAAGGTTTCGCGGGTTGCCCAGTCGGCGACGAGAGCGCGCGCTCGATGCACGCTCTCGGGCATCCGATACTCCAAAAGGAGTATGAGCTTACATGTCGGCGTCGATGTCCGCGTCGGCGTCGACCTCGACGGCGGCGTCGGCATCGGTGACGTTTCCCGAATCCGACGCGTCGCTTGCGTCGCTCGTCGCCGCTTCCGACGACGAGTCGAGCCCAGTCGCGTCGAATCCGGATCCGTCGACCTGACCGAGCGAGCCACCGTCGATGAGCGTGCGATCGAAGTCGACGAGCAGCTCGCATCCCGCGAGGCTCATGACCGACATCGTTGCGATCACCGTGAAAACCGCCGTATTTCGTCTCGAAGAGCGTTTCATCGTCTTTGGAGCTCCTAGAAGCGGATGAGCGCGCCCGCGCCACCACCATGCGGCGTCACGATGGGCGACGGCGTGATTTTGATCTTCTGCGTGGCTTGTTTGTGAGAAGGGTGGGCCCTTCCCGCACCAGACGCGGCCGAGGGAGTCGACGGCGGCGCGTCATCCTTCGTGAGGAAGAGCACGGCGCTCGTCACGCCGAACGTGATCGCCACGCCGAACGCCATGTCGGCGATGAGCGCGTGGTTCTCGCCGTCGTCCGCCGTCGAGGACGTCGGGTTCTTGTCGAAGTCGCTCTTGTCGGACAAGGCCATCACGCCGAACCCGGTGCCGACGCCCGCGGCGACCACGGCGAGACCGCCCGTGGCGTACGCGGGAAGCTTGCTGCGAGGCTCGGCGGGCGGCGGCGCTGGCGGAGGAGGCGGAGGTTGCGGCGGCGGAACGACCGCGACGACCGGCGGAGGCGGCGGCGCGGGCGCGGGCTCGAGATCGATCTTCACGTCTTGCTCCGACGCGAACGCGACATCGATGTCTTTGTCTTGCGACGTGTAACCGTCGGCGGTGACGTGAAGCTGGTATTTTCCCGGCGCGAGATCGAAATCGGCGGGCGCGGCGACCGGCGGTTTTCCTGCGACCGCCACTTGCGCTTTCGCGGGCGTCGCCTCGACGTGCAGCTTGCCGGGCATGCCCTTGATTTCCGCTTCGCGCGCTTTCGTCTCGTCCGCCTCTTTCGACATTTTGGGCGGAACGTCGGCGAGGAATCGATCGTACGCGGCGATCGCGTCCGGAAACTTCCCGAGCCGATCATTGCAGAGACCGATGTAGCGGGCCGTCTGCGGCGTCGGCTTGATGGCATCCGCCGCCGTGAAGTCGTCGAGCGCGCCCTGCCAATCGCCGCCCTTGAATTTTTTCTCGCCCGCCGCGTAGCGCTTCTTCGCTTCGTTCAAGTCGGGCTTCGCCGTCGCGGCACCGCCGGCGGCTGGAGTGGTGGCGACTGGTTTTTTCGCCGTGTCTTTCGCCGGCGTCGTCTGCGCGTAAAGCGGCGCGGCAGGAAACGTCAGCGCCGCGGCGAGCGCGAGAGCGATCGCCTTCGAAAGCCCGTCGGAAGAGGCGTTTCTTCGAGTCATGTCGGCCTTCACCGTACCCGAAGTAAGGGCACCATCGCAATCGGAGCTTTATTTCGCGTGTTCGCCTTCCGGCTCGTGATCAGCAGGCCTCGCCTTCCGGCTCGACCAATTCAATGAGAACGCCGCCGGTGGCCTTGGGATGCACGAACGCGACTTTGTGGCCGCGCGCGCCCGAGCGCGGCGACTCGTCGATGAGCGGAACGCCGAGCGACTTCAGGAGCGCGAGCGCGCTTTCGATGCCCTCGACCTCGACCGCGATGTGATGCAAGCCCGGGCCGCGCTTCTCGAGGAATTTTTCGAGCCCGTCATTTCCACGCGGCGAGATGAGCTCGAGGCTCGAGTCTCCGATCGGAAGCAGCACCGCCTCCGTTTTTTGCGAAGCGACGGTCTCGCGCACGGACGCGTCGACACCGAGGACGGCTTTGTATTTCGCGAGCGCCTCGTCGATGTCGCGAACGCACACCGCGACGTGATCGATCTTCTTGACGACGAACATGCGCCTCTATGTAGCACTGCGATCGCGCCTCTGGCGAAGTCCGAAAAGAACGCCTATCGTGCCCGGGCTACACCTTACGGCTCTCGCTCGGAGGCGATCATGGCTCGGATGCTTTCACTCAAATTCTCGTTGGTGTTCCTGGGCATGACGCTCCTCTTCATGACGGGCTGCGGCTCGAGCCTCGCGCAACCGTTCGATCAAATGAAGCAAGCGCCGATCACGGTGTTTCGTCTCCAGAACTTCGTCCCTCCGCAGCAAACTGCCGCCGCCGCCGCGCCCGCGGGCATCACGTTGCCGCCGCAAATCCAGAGTTGGATCACGGCGGGCGCATCGATGCTGCCGCCGGGGCTCTTGCCGCCGGGCTTGATCCCGGGCGCAGCGCCCGCGCCGGTCGCGCAGAACATTCCGATGTTCCACAACTTCCCGATCTTGGGATCGGCGAACATCACCGACTCGAAGATCCACGACGAGATCCTCTCGATCTTCGGCACGTCGGGCGAATGGCAAACGCCGAAAGAGAACTGCATGTACGCCGAGTTCGGATTCTCGATCGGCCAGATCAATCAGCCGCCGGCCGACATCTTGGTCTCGCTCTCGTGCAGCCAAGTGAACACGTCGGGATTCGCATGGCCGTACGGCGCGAACACGGGCCTCACCGACGACGCCGAGAAGCGCATCATCGCCGTCGTGAAAACCGTCTTCGGCGGAGCGTGACGGCGCAAGCCGAGGTCTAGGTCCAGGTTTAGGTCGTCACGTGGAACCTCGGCCGCTCGTCGCGTACGAGCCGAACCCGATCCTCGACCTTCTCTACAAACGATTCTTCGAGCACATCGAGGTCGACGAGGCGTGGGCAAAAGCGGTGCGCGCCGCTGACGCACGCGGCACGGTCGTCTACGTGCTGCGCAATTTGAGCTTCGTCGATTTCTTTGCGCTCGATCACCTCACAAAAAGGCTGAATTTACCGCAGGTCCGCTTCGCGAATGATCTCGGGCTCTGGATTTTGGAGCCGATGGGACGCGGCTGGCTGCATGCGCTCACGAAGCGAAGCGAGGCGTCGGACGCGGAAGATTTGGAGAGCGCGCTGATGAACGGCGCATCGGCCGCGCTTTTTTTGAAGCGCCCGCCGACGCTGCTCGATCCGAGCGCACGCGCGCACAAACAAGGCGACATTTTCATTCGCACGCTCTTCGACGCGCAACGAAAGACCGACAAGCCGATCTTGCTCGTGCCGCAGGTGTTCGTGTGGTCGAAAGAAAAAGACGCTGCCGAGCGATCGCTGATGGACGCGGTGCTCGGTCCGCGCGAGTGGCCCGGCAAAATTCGAACGGTCGCGCAGTTCCTCGGTAACTATCGACACGTCACGCTCCGTGCGGGCGAGCCGATCGACGTGAAGGCCTTCCTCGCCCAAGAGGCCGCACAAGAGGCGGCGCAAAAAGAAAAAACGTCCGACGACGTGCTCGTGCGCCGCATCACGTATTCGCTCCTGCGCCGCATCGAGCGCGAGAGGCACGGCGTGCTCGGCCCCACGCGCAAGCCCGCCGATCGCATTCGCGACGCGGTCCTCAGAGGCCCGAAGCTGCAAAAGGTCATCACCGAGATGGCGGGCGAAGGCGAAGCCGAGCGACGCTTCATGAGCTGGAAGGCGCTCGCGATGCTGCGCGAGATGGAAGCGCAGCTCGAGATGACGACGATCCGCGCGCTCGACGAGTTCTTCGACCGCACGCTGCCGATCATGTTCACCGGTCTCGAGATCGACGAGAAAGGTCTCGAGCGGCTGCGCAGCGCGATGAAGGACGGCTCGGTCGTTCTTCTCCCGAGCCACAAATCGCACATCGATTACATCGTGCTCGCATATGTACTCTACACGCATCACATCGGGCTCCCGGTGATCGCGGCGGGAGACAATCTCGCGTTTTTTCCGCTCGGCCCGATCTTGCGACGCGCGGGCGCGTTCTTCATTCGCAGGAGCTTCAAAGGCGATCGCCTCTACGGCGCCGTCGTCGACGCGTACATGCGCCGTCTGATTTTGGACGGCTGGTCGCTGGAATTTTTTCTCGAAGGCGGTCGTTCGCGCACGGGAAAATTGCTGCCGCCGAAGCTCGGGCTCCTCTCGCTCGTCGTCGACGCCGCGCTCGGCGTGAAAGGAAAGCCGGTGCAGTTCGCGCCGGTTTCGATCGGCTACGAGCGGCTCGTCGAAGAGTCGAGCTACGTGCGCGAGCTCTCGGGTGGAGAAAAAACGAAGGAAGACGTGCGCGGGCTTTTTGCAGCCGCGAAAGTGCTCGGCGATCGCTACGGGCGCATGAACGTGCAGTTCGGCGAGCTCATCACGCTCGGCGACATCGCCTCGAGCTTCGAAGACGGGCCGCCTTCGAGACCGACTCCCGACGATCGCGGCCTCGCCATGACGCCGGCTCGGAGGCGCGCCGTCGTCACACGTCTCGCGTATCGGGTGATGAACGAGATCAACCGCGTGACCTCCGTCACCGCGGGCGCGCTCGTGGCGATGGCCCTCCTCACGCACGAGCAACGCGGTCTCTCGCACGTCGATCTCATTCGATCGTGTCGCGAGCTCGGCGCGATCTTGCACGAGCACGGCGCGCGCATGTCGCCGTCGCTCGCCGGTGCGGACGGCGTGCCGCGAGAATCGGCGCTCGTCGACGCCGTGGAGCTCTTCGTGCGCGCGGGTCACGTCGAGGCACGCGAAACGGGCGCTACTGCGGAAGCGCCGAAGCGAAATCGAGGGAAAAAGAAGCGGATTTCCGGCACCGAGGTCGTGTACATCGTGCCGGACGACGCGCGGCTTCCGCTGAACCTCGCGAAGAACATCGTCATCCATTTCTTCGTGTCGCGAGCGATGGTGGCCATTCCGCTCGCGGCCACGGACGGAATGAACGAAGCCGCGCTGTCCGATCGCGTGCAAGCCCTCTCGCGTCTCTTCAAATACGAGTTCCAATTCCGCGCCGACGCGCCGTTCTCGCAAATCTTCCAGGACACCCTCGGCGACATGACGTCCGAAAGCGAGATCACGCGCGACGCCGGCACGATCCGCATCGCGTCCACTCCCCACGGCGAGCGCGTGCGGCTCTATGCGCGTATCGTCCTCAACTTCTTGGAAGGCTATCGCGTCGCAGCGCGTTCTCTCTCTGCGCTGCTTCGTGGCCCTCTCACCGCGAAGGATCTCACGAAGCGCGCGATCGCCACCGGAGAGCGCATGTTCCTCGCCGCCGAGATCACGCGCCGCGAAGCGGTGAGCCGCCTCCTCTTCGACAACGCGTTCGCCTCGTTCGTCGATCAAGGCTACTTGACGCGCACCGACGGCAAGCTCGCGCTCGCGACGAGCTACACGAGCGCGGAGACGGTTCGCACGATCGAGGCGCGCGTCGTCGCTCTCTTCGCGCGCGCACGAGGCGACGGCGCATGAACGCGCGCCTCCTCCTTGTCGCGATCGCCCTGGAAATAAGCCAAATCGGATGCACCCTGCCCTCGCCGCTCGCGCCCGAGCTCACGGGGTCGATCGGTATGACGCATCGAGGAATGCTCGAAAACGGTCGGGAGATTCCCGCCACGGGCGACGGCTACATTTTCTTGCGCGACAACGGACGCCACTTCGCGACCGAGCGCTTCGCGTCCGCGATCGAGCGCGCGGCAAAGAGCGTCGAGGATCAGCGACCAGGTGGAACGCTCGTCATCGGCGACGTCTCCGCGAAGCACGGCGGCGCGCTTCTCCCCCATCTGTCGCATCGCGCCGGGCGTGACGCGGATTTGATTTTGTACGCGGAGACGATCGAGGGCGTGCCCGTGGCCGCACCCGGCTTCGTGCATTACGGCGCCGACGGCCTCGCCTGGGACGAGAAGAATCATCGCTTCCTGCGATTCGACGTCGAGCGCGAATGGCTGCTCGTCAAAGCGCTCTTGGAGGATCCGAATGCACGCATCCAATGGATGTTCGCGAATCACGTCATCGAAGCGCGCCTCGTCGAGTGGGCGCGCGCGCGCGGCGAGCCCGACGAGATCGTGTGGCGCGCCGAACAAGTGATGCTCGAGCCGCATCCCGGCGGCCCGCACGACGATCACCTTCACGTGCGCACCGCATGCTCGGCCGAGGAGATCGAAACGGGCTGCGTGCCGTACGGCCCCGAACGACCGTGGCTCGCGGTGACGATCCCCGAGCCCGTCATCGACGACGCCGATCTCGCAAAGAGCCTATTTTTGCCGATGGATTCGCGATGACGACCAAGGCCGCGAGCGTCACGCTGATCCACGGCGACGCGATCGATCTCGAGAAATTCGTCGCCGCTTCGAGCGTCGACCTCGCGTATCTCGACCCTCCGTTCGCGGTAGGCGTGGCCTTCAAATCGCGCAAAGGCCATGTCGCCTACGACGATCGATGGCCCTCGCTCGACGCATACTTGAAGTGGCTCGAGCCTCGCGTCGCCGTGGTGCGCGCGCTCCTCTCCGAGCGCGGCACCATGTGGCTGCATCTCGATCATCGCGCCGTGCACGAGGCGAAAGCTGTCGCCGATCGCGTGTTCGGACGCGAGGCGTTCGCGGGCGAGATCATTTGGCTGCCCGGCAACGGAAGCAAGGCGCGGCGTGGACCTGGCGCGACCCACCAGACGATCTTGCTCTACGCGAAGACGAAAAAATTCATCTGGAACGCGAAGGACCCCGAGCTGCGCGCGCCGTTCGCGAAGACGAGCCTCTCGATGCATTTCCAGAATGAGGACGCGAAGGGCCGCGCGTATCGAGACCGCACGATCAACGGCAAGACGTATCGTTACTACGCCGACGAAGGCCGGGCGCTCGGCAGCGTGTGGAGCGATTGCCCCGCGATGCTCGCGAACACGCCGCTCCGAAAGGAGAGCACGGGTTATCCGACGCAAAAACCGATGAAGCTCCTCGAGCGCATCGTGAAGGCATCGAGCGTCGAAGCCAGCCTCGTGCTCGATCCGTTTTGCGGATCCGGCACGACCCTCGAAGCGGCGGTGAAGCTCGGACGCCGCGCGATCGGCTGCGACGTGGGAGACATCGCGATCACGACGGTGAAGAAGCGCCTCGCGAACGCGAAAATACCCTTCAAAACAAGCTGATTTCGCGTTGTCTACGCCGCAGCGACTTTTTCTTCGCGCACCACTTCGAGAAGCCGGTCGAGC
>JAICXU010000813.1 GCA_025934595.1 Polyangiaceae bacterium
AAGGACAACCCGGATCCGCACCTCGCGAAGCAGGCGGCGATGGCGGAGGCCGCGCAGTTCGGAATGATCGGCCTCATCGCGACGATGGGCGGCGGCGATCCGAACGCGCCGACGGCGCCGTGGGGCCGCGAGGATTCGCTGGGCAACGACCCGATGAGCGCCCGCGGCAACATGTGGGGTGACACCATCGGCGACTCGTTCGGCGCGGGCGGCCTCGGCCTCTCCGGCGTCGGCGAAGGCGGCGGTGGTCGAGGCGAAGGCATCGGCCTCGGCAACATCGGCACGATCGGCCACGGCGCCGGTCTCGGAAATGGACAAGGCTTCGGTAACGGTCACGGCCGCCTCGGCGGATCGCACCAAACCAAGAGCCCGAGCCTCCGTCAGGGAACGACGCAAGTGAACGGTCGCCTCCCGCCCGAGGTCATTCAACGTATCGTTCGCCAGAACTTCGGTCGCTTCCGTCTTTGCTACGAGAACGGCATGCGCCAAAACCCGAACCTCTCGGGTCGCGTCGCGGTGAAGTTCGTCATCGATCGCTCGGGCGCCGTCTCGACGTCGCAAGACGGCGGCTCGGATCTTCCGGATCAGAGCGTCGTGCAATGCGTCGTGCGCGGGTTCCAGAACCTCAGCTTCCCGCAGCCCGAAGGCGGCATCGTCACCGTCGTCTACCCGATTATTTTCTCGCCTGGCGAGTGAGAGCGAAGCTCTGAGAAATGCGAACGCCGGCTCGAAAGAGTCGGCGTTTTCGTTTTGTATCGTGCGCGGTTTTCTTTAGACTCGGCGCCGTGAAAACACTCGCCAAAGTCGTCGCGTCCGCGTTGCTCCTCACGGCAGCCACCGGCTGCAGCCGCAACAACATCGAAGCCGTCAACTTGGCGAACGAAGGCGACAAAGAGCGCGGGGCCGACGTCGACACGGCGATCTCGAAGTACGAGCAAGCCACGCAGCTCGATCCGTCGAACTACCGCATCCTCTGGAAGCTCGCGACGGCGTACCAAAAGAAAGAAGCGTGGGACAAAGTCGCGACGACTTGCGCGAAGGCCGAGAGCCTCGCCCCCACGCACGCCGACTACTTCTTCTTGCATGGCTACGCGCTCGAGCAGGAAGCGATCAAGGGACCGACGAATTGGTCGGAAGCGAAGGGACCGCTCGAGCAAGCGGCGAAGCTCGATCCGAACATGGGCGACGCGTACTTCGATCTCGGCGAGGTCATGCTTCATCTCGACGACGAGCATGCCGCGCTCGAGAACTACACGAAGGCCATCGAAGCGACGCCGGACAAGCTCGCGTTCTACGGTCCGCTCGCCGACCTCTACATTCGTCTCGGCTTCTACGATCAAGCCGACCAAGTCCTCGCCGCCGCGGCGCCGTACAAAAAGGACGGCGACATCGCGGTCTTCAACGTCGACTCGCTGCAGGGCGAGATCAAAGAGATCCGCGGCGACATCTCCGGCGCCATCGCGAGCTACGAAGCCGCGCGCAATGCGTGCGGTCAGTGCAACGAGAAGGGCGAGCAGATCGCGTACTTCAACTTGGGCGCCGCGTACGCGCGCGCGAATCCGCCGCGCAAGAGCGAGTCGATCCAGCAACTCACGAAGTTCAACAAAACGGTATGCAAAGGTGCAGCAGCGAAGTCCTTCGAGGACGAGTGCACGCAGACGCAAGACATCGTTCGTCAGATGGGCGGTACCTTGTAATACGCGCGCGCAAGCCATGCGCGCTCCAGAGGTATGCGTCGTGATCGCTAGAGCCGCGTTCGGGCATTCAACTGAAATGTCAAGCGCGACACGCTTCGAAGAGACGCCTTTTCGAGGCAAAAAATAGAGCGAAATCGCGGTGCGTGGATTCGGAATCCTGGACCACACGTCGCGCGCTCTCTGGTACCCTCGCAATGTCGAAGGGGTGTCCGCTCACCGCGGCACTCCAGAGACGCGCGCGCTCGCATATCGAGTCGCGCGCCGAGCTCGTAAAACCACCACTAGGTTTCCATGGATCAACAGGCACGCATTTCGTTCCTCGAGACGACCCACGACTGGCAAGCGCTCGCAGACGAGCTCGAAAAAGGTATCGCCAGCGAAGGGCAAGCAGCGCAGAAGGCGGAGTATCACCTCCGACTCGGCCAAGTTCTCGACGGCAAATTTTTGCTCGGCGTGAAAGCGCTGAAGCACTTTCAAGACGCCTACAAGCTGAATCCGCAGCTCGTCGAAGCTCTGGAAGCGGCGCGCGGGATTTACTGGGATCTCGGCAAGCTCAACATGGTGCAGAAGCTTCTCGAGCTCGAGCTCAAGAGCGTTCAGCACGGCATGCCCGCGAGCAAATTGCTCGTCGAGCTCGGCGACGTTCTCTGCGACGCCGGCGATCACGACAAGGCGACGGCGACGTACGCGCGCGCTCTTGCTGCGAGCGACGGACAG
>JAICXU010000552.1 GCA_025934595.1 Polyangiaceae bacterium
GATCGTGCGTCGTGCCGTCGATCGACGTGTCGTTCGCCATCGAGATCACGTCCGCAAAATTCCCGGGCGCTGCGATCTCTCCGTCGTGGTACGTGCCCGCGACCGTGAAGCGCACATACGCGATCGGCACTTCCGCGGTCGTGAAGTGACCGGCGCGCAGCGACTTCGCCGGCACCTTCGCGATCACGGTTTCGTCGCCGTCGTTGTATCCGACGTCGACCGGCGTCGAAAAATCGGCCACGTCGAGCGGACCTTCGCTCGACGCGTCTTGCAAGAGACGTAGCCCCAAAAATCCGATGCGCTGATCGATCGGGGTCTGCCCCGACGTCGAGGGATCGACGGCGACGGGGGTCTGGTTCGCGCGGAGCACGATGATGTAGTTGCCGCCGGCGCCCGCCCGACTCGAGCCGCCGCTGCCTCCACCCGATGCGACGCCGCCGTCGCCCGCCGTGGAGGCCGACGAGCTCGAGAGCGGCGAAGACGTGCCGCTGCACGCCGCGAGGAGGACGAGAAGAGGAGCTGCGAAGAGCGGAGAGCGGTCTTTTTTGGCCATTTCAGAGTGAGTGGAGGCTCACTCCGGTTTTTATGAACCGCTCTCGGATTTTTGGGGGCCCGATTTTCGAGCGACAGGGAGCTCAGTCCGCCGCGCCGAGCTTTCGCTCGAGCGCTTCGATGTGCGCGCGGACTTCGGGATTGCTCTCGCGAAGCGCCTTCACTTTGCGCACTGCGCTCATCACCGTCGTGTGATCGCGATTGCCGAACGCGCGGCCTAGCTCGGGGAGCGAGCACTTCAAACGCTCGCGGCACAAGTACATCGCCACGTGACGCGCGAACGCGATGCTCTTGTGGCGATCTTTCGAGAGCAAATCTCCGCTCTTCAATTTGAAGTGATGACAGACGACGCGCTGGACGTCTTCGACGGAGGACTCGTTCGCGCGCACGCCGACGCTCATCGCGATTTCTTGGCGTGCGAAATCCAGATCGATGGGACGTGAGGTGAGCGACGCCTTCGCGGCGAGTCGAATGAGCGTTCCCTCGAGCTCGCGCACGTTCGACCTCACTTGCTGCGCGATGTAGAGGAGCACGTCGTTGCCGACCTCGATACCCTCCATTTGCGCCTTTTTCCGCACGATCGCGACGCGCGTCTCGAGCTCCGGCGCCTGGATGTCGGCGACGAGACCCCACGTGAAACGCGACACGAGCCGTTCTTCCATGCGCTCGAGCTGCTGCGGATATTTGTCGCTCGTGACGATGATTTGTTTGTCGGCTTGATGAAGCGCGTTGAACGCGTGGAAAAATTCTTCCTGCGTTTGCGTCTTCGACGCCAAAAATTGAATGTCGTCGACGAGCAAGAGATCGCACTTTTCGCGATAGCGCGTGCGGAACTCGTTCATCTTCTGGTCTTGCAAGGCCTGCACGAACTCGTTGATGAATTTCTCGGCCGAGATGTAGAGGATCTTCGCGCTCGGACGCTCGTTGCGCACGCGATGCGCGACCGCATGCACGAGATGCGTTTTTCCGAGACCCGTGCCGCCGCACAAGAAGAGCGGATTGTGACGTTTGCCTCCGCCACCGGCTGCCGCCACCGACGCGGCGTGCGCGAGCTGATTGGACGGACCGATGACGAAGTTCGAGAACGTGTACTTCGGATTCAGACCTTCGAGCGGCGCTGCGACCGTCTCGAGGCGAACGCGACGCTCGGAATCACTGAGGGTGCCGTGTGGAGTCAGCGGACGCGGACGGACTCCCCCGCGCGTCGTATTCGGCTCCTGATTCGGCCCTTGGTTCGATCCCTGGTTCGGCCCCTGGTTCGACATGGTCGCGTGAGGAGGTGATACCGATCCGCGGTCGACATCCTCCCCGAGGCGGGCCTTCCTCGACTCCGGCTTCGTGTCGCGTTGCGTCGCTCGCTCGACGACGGGCGAATCCAAAATGCCGTCGATGGTCCACGCGACTTGAATGCTGAGGCCGGTCTTCGCGCGCAGGTGATCGGTGAGCGTCGGCAAAAAATGCTCGTCGACCCACTCGCGCACGAACTCGTCGCGCGCACGAAGGCCGAGCACGCCTTCGGTAAGACCGTCGAACTGCACGCCCGAGAACCATTGGTCGAAGCTCCCCGGCGACTTGTCGCGCGTGAACGCGACGGCCTCCTTCCAGAGTTTTTCTGGCCAGAGCTTCTCGTCCTCTTTGTCTTTGGTGCTCGCCAACTCGTTTGCCATTTCTCTTCGCACCCGCTCCAGCCACCGCTCCGACGCAAACTCACGCGCGATCGCGCGCAGAACATCGCGCATCCCGAGGACGCACGATCACCACAGCTTTTCCACAGCATGTGGAAAGCCTCTCCCGCAACTCACGAGGATCGAATCCCCGCCCCTACTTCCTGAGTCGATGCTGCTCTACCTGCTGCGACTGCCCTGCCCGAAGCCCGCTTGATGCTCGCGACGCAAAGCGTTCGAGGCGGCCGCGACTCGGAAGAATGGAGCTACCACCGTTCTTTTGACGGCGTCCACAGTCGATGTGCAAAAAGATGAAAAGTCCTCGAAACCCTTCGCGATTATTCCTTGTAGATACCCCGCGAATTTGATGCCCGAACCGTAGGGGAATCGCATGCGCGATGTCGTGAGCCAGCGCGTCAACCTAAGCCCTTGATGTCGCTTCTGAAACGGGAAGGTGGCGAGCCCGCGCGCCCATTCTTGAGCTATTTTTTTCGTCGATCGGTGTGTCAAGCCTCGCGTGCGCCCGGAAATTCAAGCCGCCAACCGGTATTTGCATGACGCATACGTCGTTCGGCACGCGAGGCGCCGAAAAGTATCCCCCACGCGCGGAGCTTGTTAGGGTCCCCGGCAGCCAGTGTCTCGCTCTCGCTCGTTCGCGGTCTCGCTGTCCTCTCTGCTCGTGCTCTGCGCAGCTTCGTTCGCATCGAGCGCGCTCGCCGATCCGTCGTCGACGACGCCGCAGCAAGGATACGACCTCGGAGAAATTCAGAGCCCGCGCGAGCTCGCGATGGGTGGCGCGCAAAACGCGCTCGGGACCGCGACGACTGCAATCTACATGAATCCGGCGAACCTGCCGGTGACGCGCACCTATACCTTCGAAGGCCTCGCGGGATTTTCGCCGGACGCGCGCCGACAGAGCTACGGCGGCGGCGTCGCCGACTCGTCGACGAGCAGGCTCGCGGGAGGCTTCGGCGGAACGTGGAACATGCTCGATCCCGACGGCGTGCGCCGCCAATGGAGCGACCTTCGCCTTTCTCTCGCGTACCCGATCTCCGACAAGCTCTTCATCGGCGCGACGGGCCGCTATCTCCACGTCGATCAATCGGTGGCGGCCGGGCCATTCGGTGCGAGCCCGGTCTCCGACGGCACGCGCGACAACCCGGTCTTCAACAACTTCACGTTCGATCTCGGCGCGACGGTATTGCCGACGGAAGGTCTCTCGATCGGTCTCGTCGGTCACAATCTCACCGCGCCGGGAAACGGGCTCGCCCCGACGACGCTCGCAGGTGGCATCGGATATCAACAGCACCTCTTCTCGGTGGAAGCCGACGGCCTCGCCGACTTCACGACGTGGAGCTCCACGCGTCTTCGCGCGATGGTCGGCGCCGAGCTTTTCTTGGCGGATCATTTTCCGATCCGCGCCGGCTACCGCTA
>JAICXU010000125.1 GCA_025934595.1 Polyangiaceae bacterium
CGGCCCATGCGCGCGCGCTCCTTGTTCTTCGGATTCGTCCTATCGTCCGCCGTTCCCGTAGCTTGCAGCAGCGCCACGCACGGTGAGGGTTTCACGCAGACCGGCGACGCCGGTCCGGTCGACGCGGGAAGCGATCCGGTGACCGACGCCGGTCCCGTGCTCGGCGCGTTCACGTCCGACGGTGCGACCGATTCGGGAGACGACGTCGACCCGCACACGCCGGTCGATGTCATCGCGACGGCCGACAACGCCTACGGCTTCGGATGGGGAGACGAAAACGCGACGACGACGTACATCGCGAATCCGCCGGCCGCCCTCGCCGGCGATATTTTCAATTGCCCCGTCGGCGGCCCGGCACGAAAAGGAGCGGCGCTCGACCCGGGAGCCACCGCGGGGCCGGAGGCGTATACCGTGCCCGCCGACGATGCTCCGCCCGGCGCTTATTTGTATCTCGTCGCGTGGGCCGATATGTCGACCACGCAAGGTGTGATCGGGCAGTTCAAACGCGAAGGCGGAAGCGCCGTGTATACGGGCGCCGGCGAATGGCAGGCCTGCGCAACGGGCATTCCGTACGACACGTCGAATGACTCGACGAAGAACGGACCGACCCAAGAAGTCGTCAACGCGCAGATCGCGATCTGCAACGCAGGTTCGGGAAGCGCATCGACGACGAGCGCGGGTTGGGTCGGACCGTCGGGGGCGATCGCGGGAACACCCGGTGCGGTCGGCAACGTCGTCTTCGGACAAGACAACAGCGACACGAGCGACATGCGCGGAACGCCGGGACACGACTTTCCGCCGACTTGCGGCGAGCCGAGCTGGAAGGATCCCGACAACGGCGGCATCGATCCCGCCGCACGCTGGATGTGGTACGCGCCGCCCGGTTCGAGCGCCGATGCATTCGAGGCCACCGGCACGAACGACACGCGAACCTTCCTGATTTTTCGGCTCCCCGCGAAGGCCGTGCAGGGCCCGCCGCGCTGAATCGCGAGACGCGCGATCCGAGGGCGGTTCTTGTGATAAGTGGCATGCCGAGACGAACGCGTTTCGTCTCGCCGGAGAGATGACCGAGTGGCCGAAGGTGCATGATTGGAAATCATGTGTGCCCGCAAGGGTACCGAGGGTTCGAATCCCTCTCTCTCCGCTAACGCGTCTCGGAGCGAAGCCTCTTTGGGGCATGCGTGAAGAGCACGACCACGGTGCTAGCGTCGCGATATGGCACTAGGGGATCTCGCGATCGTCGAATCTTGGCTGAAGAGTGTGAACGCGTCCGACCGCACGAGCCTCCTCGCCCTAACCGCTGCCGATGTCGAGATCGTCGGACCGCGTGGCGTCGGACGCGGTCGCGAGCTACTCGCCGACTGGTTGGTGCGAGCTGGTTTCTCCTCTCAGGGGCTGCGCTGGTTCTGCGGCACGGACGGGCGGATTGTGGTCGAGCAAGACGCCACGTGGGTACGACCGAACGGCGAGAAGAGTTCGACGCAAGTGGCTTCAGCGTTCGTGATTCGTGAGAAACAGGTCGCCCGCTTTCAGCGCTTTGATTCGCTGAACGCGGCTCTCTCCGCTGTCGGTCTCGGCGAGAGCGACGAAGTCGTCGTGCGGTCGTAACGGCGGGGCGAACTCGCTACTCCTGCTTCTTCGTCGAGCCGTGCGGATCGAAATTCAATGCGAAGCCGATGGGATGACTTCGAGGCATCCGCGCTCGCAAATCAGCCAAAAACAAGCTCGTTTAGCGGAGAGAAGGGGATTCGAACCCCTGGTACCCTTGCGGGCACACCTGATTTCGAATCAGGCACCTTCGGCCTCTCGGTCATCTCTCCGCCGCGCAATTCACCGTTTTTTTCCGATGGTGTCAAGGCGCGGCCGGTCGCATGCCGTTCATCGGCATACCTCCGCGCATTCCGCCGGGTCGGCCCATGCCCCCGCTGGGGCCGCCCATGCCGCGTCCCATCATCGGCGGTCGCTCTGCCGCCGCGGCAAGCTTCGCGCATTGATCTGGATGCAGGATCGCAACGAGCGCAGCGGTGAACTTGATCTGCTCGTCCATCGCGTCATGCGGTGCTTTTCCGTCCAAGGTCGCCTGCTCGACACCCTTCTTCGCATCGAACGAATCGGCCTGAAAGGCAGTCAGTAGCGCGTCGAGCGCCTTTCGCTTGTCCGGCTCCGGATGCGCAGCCTTCGTCTTTTCCTCTTTCGTCACGAGCGCCGTCACTTGCTTTTTCTGGGTGTCATCGAGCGTGAGATCCGACGCCATGCGATCCACCTGGCGCGTGACCTTGTCCGCGATCGCACCCGCGTCGTGCGTGCTCACGTCCGGCGGCGCGTTGGCGGCGAACTTCGCGTGCACGGCCTCGGCGAGCGCCGTGCGTTGCGTTCCGTCGAGCATGTCGTGCAAGCCCGACAGCGCCGTCGCTTGCTTGTCGAACGACGCATTCACGGCCGTGTCGAGCGCAGTCTCGCTCGGCTGGAGCTTCGCTGGCTCGATCTTGCCAGCTCGAATTTCGGCGCTGAGCTCGGTCGAAAATCCCTTCATCGCTTCGCGCCCGCTCGCGTCATGGTCTTCCGCCGCGTCTTCGAGCGCGTCCATTTTCGTCTTTTGATCGTCGGTGACCGTCGGCAGCGTGCGAGCCATCGCGAACAAGATCGAGCTCACGCCGTTACCACCGTGATGCGGATGCGGAGCTGAGGACATCGATGGCGCGATGGCGAGCGTCGACGATGCAGACGACGTCGCCGACGTGCCGCCGCTGCTCGACTCATGACACGCGACGAGGCCCAAAAGAAACATCACACCGAGTGTCCATCGTCGTCCGATCATGAGGAGCCGTCCTTGGCTGAGCTGGCATCGCTCGCGCCGATCGAGGACAGTAGTCGAGGATCGCTCCGCGCCCACTCCTTTCTCGCCCGCGCCACGATTTCAGCGGCCGTCGTCATCGTCATCACGGACGAGCTTTTTCAGACCGTCGTGATCGTGCTTGTGCATGCGCAGATTTTTTCCCCGAATGCGAAGGAGCATGTCGTCGGGAATTTTCTCGAGCGGCTTGCCGCGCATCCATCGACCGACTTGCGCGTCGAGGCCCGGCTGCGAATCTTCGTGGGAAAAATCCCACTCCTGCGTGAGAACTTGCTCCGCCTGGCCCGTCGTTCCGGGATCGCCGCCGCATGCGAGCGGCCACGTTCGCGGCGCGTATTCGTAGGGCGTGTAGTCCGGAGTCGACGTGAACATGTCGAACGGAATCGCCGCATTGCGCACGACCTCGTTCAAGTACGGCTTGCCGAGCACGTTCGCGAGGATCTTGTGCATCGACGCGACGTCGATATGCGAGTGCGAAACATAGCCGCGCTTCACGAACGGCGAAACCACGACGAAAGGCGCGCGATGATCGTCCACGTGCTCGCCGCCTTGTGACGGATCGTCTTCGGTGATCATCACGAGCGACGTCGCCCAAAGCGGACTGTGCGAAAGCGCGTCGATGAACATTCCGGTCGCTTCGTCGTTCACGGCGCAGAACGTCTCCGGTGTCGGATTCGTCGCCGAGACTCCGAAGGTGTGATCGTTCGGCAAGGTCATGTAGACGACGTTGCCCGTATTGCAGAATGCACGTACTCGCGCAGCCGCGTAACAAGCTTTCTGGAGATCGTTGAAGCCGATGTTCTGGAACGGGCCGCCCGGATACCGCGCGTCGTACGGAGGATGCGTCGTCGACGGATTGAGCGGCTCGCCGACGATCTCGCCGAGGATGTCGTAGCTCACTTGATTCGAATCGAGCCAATCGAAGAGCGAGCCTTCGCTGGGTCGTCCCACGTCGGAAATTCCACCGAGCGGCGCAGGCCGACCGTCGTCGCGATCTCCGGATTCGATCCACGTGCGCTCGTCGAAATCGTTCGCGCGTCCGTAGGTCGTCCAGATGTGTCCCTGCGTCGAGTAGATCGCCTCCGTATAATAGTTGTCGCTCATCGTGAACGTGCGCGCGAGCGTGCGAAGGTTCTGCCAAATCTTGTCCATGTCGCCCGCGTTCGTCTTGAGCGTGAGCGTGGGATCGCCATTTCCGCTGGAAAAATCGCCGAAAAGCCCGTCGTAATCTTTGTTTTCGCGCACGATCATGAACACGTGATCGATGCGCGTCGACGCGCCGCTCGCGTTGTCCGGCGGGATCGGAAAATCGTTCGCACCGGCAGGACACGAAACGGTGGACGCTCCACTGCGCGAGGCGGCATCGAAGAACGTCGTCACGTCGGCGTCGCCTTGCGTGAGCGTTTGCGCCGCCGGCAAGGGAACGGTCTCGATCGATCCGTGCATCAAGTCTCCGATCTCACCGTCTCCGATTCCGAAGTGCGTGCTCGACGGGCCCTCTCCGACACCGCGCAACGTGGTCGCGACGATCGTGCCATCGGCTTCTGTGGCGATCGCCGAGGGCCAATAACCCATCGGCAATCTTCCCGCGAACGTGAGCGCGGGCGGCGTCGCCGTCGACACATCGTACGCGGCGACGGCGTTCAGCGCGGACAGCGTCGCGTAGAGACGATGATTCGCGGCGTCGTAAGCGAGCCCCGTCGGCTCTTGTCCGTAGAGGCTGATCCGCGAGTCGGCAGGCGTGTCGGTCGACGTTTCGTTCACGCGATCGACGATCGTGATCGAATCGCCGAGGTCGTCACTCACCGCGAAAAATCGTGCATCGAGAAACGCGATGCTCTCCGGATCTTTTTTCGTCGTGAATCGATGCGCGATCGAAGGCGCGGCGGGATTCGTGAGATCCACGTCGAGCACCTTCGAGTCTTGCCACATCGAAACGTACGCATGCGTGCCGCTCGCATCGCTCGGATCGAACCACACGCCGAACGCCTCGACGTCGCCGAGATCCGCTTGTCCGAGCAGCTGCGTGTACGTCGCCGACGCGGGATCGACATCGTAGACGAGCAGATTTTTCGTATTCACCGACACCGCGACGAGCTTCTTGCCGTCCGGTGACGCAGCCACTCCCGACGCATACCAATTCGTCTGATTGCCCGAGCCGTCGTTCGCTTGTGGCAGCGTGATGCTGCTCGCATCGTCCTCGGTGAGCGTCTTTGCCGCCCCGTCGAGCGTGAGCGCTTGGAGCGTGCCGTCGTCCGTTGCGACATACACGTGATTTCCGGGCGGGACGATCGCGATGCCGGAGTTCAGCGTTTTCGGCGCCGCGAATCGTACTTTCGCGAGCGTCGGATCGCCTCCGCTCGCAACTTGCGAAACGTCGACGAGGCGCACGACGTGATCGTCGTATCCGGTGTCGACGGTGAGCGCGTAAGGCGACGAAGGCACGAGCACGAGGTTCGACGTCATGCCGCCCTTCAGATCCGTGAACACCCATTGCGAGCCCGCGGGTTTCAGCCAGTGACCGTCGGCGAGCACGACGTGACCGGCTGAATCCGGGCCTGCATATGCGGCCGCATCACCGCTCGGAGCCGACGCCGTGCACGCGCCGGGCGAAGGAGTCGGATTTTTCTCGTCCCACTTCGGACACGCGTCGTCGTGCGGAAGCTGGGACCACGGGAGCAGCGCGTCGCACTCGTACGGCGTGCTCTGTTCCGCGCATTGCGTGTTCGGGCACACGTATGCGCAGGACGTCGGCGGCGTGAGAAGCGTCGTGATGTCGATGGGCGGAGCGGGCGGCGCCGAGGCCGACGAGCCGCAGGCGACCACGACGGCAAGACCCACGATGGCGAGGATGCGTTTCACACGCGCGAGCGTAGCGCGATAACGTCGACGAGCCGAGGCTGCGCTACGCGCTTCGCTACTGAGGCTCGTCCGCGACTCTCGTCAAGAGTCGAAAGAGCGTCGCGCGCTCGCGTGGCGTGAGCATCGCGAAGCAACCTTCTTCGATGCCCTGCAGAGTGCGCTCGACGAGCTTGCGCTTCTTCGCGTCGAACGGCATCGGCTCGATCACGAACGCACGTCGATCTTTCGGGTCGGGCACGCGGCGCACGAGAGCCGCTTTTTCCATGCGGTCGAGCGCCCCCGTGAGCGTGCCCGATCCCAGCGCCAGCACGCGCTGCATCTCGCCGATCTTCATGGGCCCCTCGGCCCACAAAATGAGCAGGATGTGCGCTTGCTCCGCCGAGAGCCCGTGCGGGGAGAGCGCGCGTGTCGTGTCGCGATTCACCGTACGAAATGCGCGGACGAGAGCATAGCCGATGGACTCTTGCAGCCGCTTATCTTGCATGCGAGATATTTATCTCGTATACCACATACCTGCCGGATTTGCATCTCGCAGGGAGGTCACCCATGAATCCCGCGTCGCACGTCGATCTCGCGCGTCGGCTCTTTCAACACGTCAAAACGAATCACGCGGCCACCGGAAAGGACCGGACGGCGCTCGTGAAAAAGTCTCGGTACATGTCGCCGGAGCGATTCGCGCAGGAGCGCGAGCATCTCTTCGCGACGACGCCCCAGATCGTGGCGCACGCGAGCGAGCTCGTGGAGCCGGGCGCGTGCATGACGGTCGACGTCGCGGGCATATCCCTTCTCCTCGTGCGAGGGGCCGACGACGAGATCCGTGCATTTCGCAATGCGTGCCGGCATCGATCGACCGAGCTCGTGCCCGAGGACGCGCCGTGTCGCAAAAAAGCGTTCGTGTGCCGCTATCACGGCTGGACCTACGATCTCACCGGCCGACGCATTCACGTGCCTCACTTGCCGTCGTTCGACGGCCTCGACGCCGATCGCGACGCGCTCGTGCCGGCGCATGCTCACGTGCACGGAGGATTCGTGTGGGCCTCGCTCGCGCCGTTCGATCCGGCTGCGCATCTCGGTGCGCTCGACGAAGATTTCGCGTTGCTCGATCTCGGCGCGTCTCGCGTTCACGCGCGTGCGTCACGCGAAGTGCGAGGAAATTGGAAGCTCATCGTCGACGCGTTCCTCGACGGCTACCACATTCGCCATTTGCATCGCGACACGGTCTATCGATTCTTCTTCGATGCGCAGTCCGAGGCCGAAGCCGTGGGCCCGCACATCCGCGCCGCGACCGCGCGCCGCACGCTCGCCGAGGTGAACGAAATCACGCTTGAAAATGCGCCGATTCGTGAGCTCGTGACGCCGAGCTATTCGATTTTTCCGAACACGGTTCTCGTGCTCCATCCGGACTACACGAGCGTCATGCGACTCGAGCCGCTCGCTGCGGATCGGACCCGCTTCGTCCACACGATGCTCGTGAGCGGCGAAGTCAGCGCAGAAAAAAAGGACCACTTCGACAAGAGCTTCGCGCTCATCGATCAAGGCGTCTTCGCGAGCGAGGATCTCGCCGTCGTCGAGAGCATCCAGCGCGGCATGCAGTCGAGCGCCGACGAGCTGATGCTCTTCGGCGAGCTCGAGTTCGCGGCGAAATGGTTCCACGACGCCGTCGACTCGGTCGTCGGCGACTGACACACGCGACGCTCGCCATCGTTCGCGAAACCGCGCATTCTCTCGCGCATGCGCCAAGTTTGGATCACGAAGACCGGAACGCCCGACGTCCTGAAAGTGAAAGAAGCGCCCGATCCCTCCGCGGGCAGCGGTGAGGTCCGCGTTCGCGTGAAAGCGAGTGGCATCAACTTCGCCGATCTCATGGCGCGCGTCGGCCTCTATCCGGACGCGCCGCCCCTGCCCGCCGTCGTCGGTTACGAGGTCTCCGGCACCGTCGACGAAGTCGGCGAAGGCGTCACGATGCACAAAGTCGGCGACCGCGTGCTC
>JAICXU010000738.1 GCA_025934595.1 Polyangiaceae bacterium
ACGGTGGTCTTGGGCGACTCGACCGGTGGAGCAAGACACGCGAACAACGGAATGAGCCCGATCGGGGCAACGAGCCGAACGAGCTTCCAGGTACGTGAGCGCATGCGGAACCTCCGAGAACGGCGCATCTTAGAATGAGCGTGCGCAAAGTCGCAAGTCAGCAAGCTCTAGGCCGAACGTCTCCATTGTAACCGCACGGAATGAGGCGCTGCAATCGCGCCATGCGCCAACTTTGTTGGCACCTACACGCAACCCCGTTGGCGATCCGAAGCTCTTGGAGTTTTTGCGAGATTCGTCGTTTCGTGCCACTCTACGCTGGGGATAGAGGCGACTGTTGCAAGCGAGGACCACTGAGAAGCAGGCCGGCCGGACCGCCGCAGCCGAAGGGACCGGTGCGCTCCGTCACGTCCTCGTCGTCGACGACGAGGAGGAGCTGCGGCGCATGCTGGTCCTGCTCCTCAAGAGCCGCGGCTACGAAGCGACCGCGGTGAGCTCGGGCGAGCAGGCCCTGGCCGAGCTGGCCGAGCGTCGGTACGACGTCGTGCTCTCGGACATTCGCATGCCGAAGCTGGGCGGCCTCGAGCTCATCGACGAGATCAAGAAGCGCGAATTGCCGACGACGGTGATCCTCATGTCCGCGTTCGGCAGCATCGACGTCGCCATCGAGGCGATGAAGCGCGGCGCCTACGACTACGTCAACAAGCCCTTCCGCACCGACGAGGTCGTGCTCGTGCTCAAGAAGGCCGAGGAGCGCGAGCGCCTGCGACGCGAGAACGCCGCGCTCAAGCGCGAGCTCGCGCGCGCCGGCGGCGACGACGCGCACGCGACGCGGAAGATGATCGCGCGCGCGCCGAAGATGCAGGAGATCTTCCGCACCATCAAAAAGATCGCCGAGTACAAGACGACGGTCTTGATCACCGGCGAGAGCGGCACCGGCAAGGAGCTGGTCGCGCGCGCGCTGCACGACGAGTCGCCGCGCGCGTCGGGGCCGTTCGTGGCGGTCAACTGCGGCGCCATTCCCGAGTCGCTGCTCGAGTCGGAGCTCTTCGGGCACAAGAAGGGCTCGTTCACCGACGCCATCCGCGACAAGAAGGGGCTCTTCGAAGAGGCGTCGGGCGGCACGCTGTTCCTCGACGAGATCGGCGAGATGCCGCTGGCGCCGCAGGTGAAGCTCTTGCGCGTGTTGCAGGAGCACATGGTGCGGCCGATCGGATCGGTCGACGATCTCAAGGTCGACGTGCGCGTCGTCGCGGCGACCGTGCGCGACCTGGCGACGGAAGTGAAGGAGTCGCGCTTCCGCGAAGATTTGTTCTACCGCTTGAACGTGATCACGGTCGCGCTGCCGCCGTTGCGCGATCGCCGCGAGGACATCTCGCTGCTCGTGGATCACTTCATCGCGCGCACGAACGCCAAGCTCGGCACGGCGATCGAAGGCGCGAGCGCGGACGCGATGAAGCTGCTGTTGGACTATCGCTGGCCGGGAAACGTGCGCGAGCTCGAGAACACGATCGAGCGCGCGATGGTCCTTTGTGACGGAAAACGCATCGAGGCCGACGGGTTGCCCGAGCGTGTGCGCGAGAGTCGCGATCGCATCCGGCTCTCGCTGCAATCGGGCGAGCTTTCGATCAAGAAAACCACCCGGATCATAGAGGAGGAGCTGATTCGGAAGGCGCTTCGCGAGACCCGGGGGAATCGTACCAACGCTGCGAAAATATTGGAGATCAGCCACCGGGCGCTGCTCTACAAGATCAAAGAGTACGAAATCGATGACCTGTAGGAACACGAAAATTTGACCAGGTACCTACAGGTGGTACGATGTGGGACAACGTGCGATGAGAGAATACTTAATTAAGTATCTTTTATATTCTCTTGACGTCGAGAAGGGTGCGATCCCATCATTCTCCTCGGCCGATGGAAGCGCACGAGAAAGACGAAGTCGCACCGAAGACGGAAGACGCCACCAAGGAGGCGAAGGGTAGCGCGCGCGCGCCGAAGTCGACCAAGGTGAAGAACAACGTTCGCAAGTTGCGGACGGAGCGGATGATGTCGAAGGCCGAGCTCGCGCGGCGAGCGGGGCTGTCGACTCTGACGATCGACCGGGTCGAGCGCGGCATG
Source organism: Polyangiaceae bacterium (assembly GCA_025934595.1). GTDB lineage: Bacteria > Myxococcota_A > Polyangia > Polyangiales > Polyangiaceae > JAICXU01. The sequence goes on from JAICXU010000738.1 coordinate 2,116, forward strand.
AAGGCGCGCATGGACACGAAGCGGAAGATCCTCGAGGCGCTCGGCTTGAAGCCGACCGATCGCGTGATGGTCTTCGGCGACGCAGAAGAAGACTGACGGGCACGGCCACTCGCCGCGCCCTGAAAGGCAGGACGCGGCAGATGGCGAAGAATTGCATCGGGCTCGACCTTGGCAGCAGCGCCGTCAAGGTCACACAGGTGAAGAAGAAGGGCAGCGGCTTTCAGCTGCTCAACTTCGGCATCGAGCCCATCCCACCGGACACCATCGTCGACGGAGCCATCCTCAACCACTCGGGCGTGGTCGACGCGGTGCGCGCGCTGTTCGATCGGCTGAAGATCAAGCAGAAGGAGGTCGCGCTCGCGATCTCCGGCAACGCGCTCATCATCAAGAAGATCTTCGTGCCGGCGATGACGCCGGACGAGCTCGAAGAGCAGGTGCCGTGGGAAGCCGAGCACCACATCCCGTTCAATCGCAACGACGTCGAGATCGATTATCAGGCGCTCGGCGGCAAGAACGCGCAGGGGCAGATGGAGCTCCTCTTGGTCGCGGCCAAGAAGGAGGTCGTGGCCGACT
>JAICXU010001053.1 GCA_025934595.1 Polyangiaceae bacterium
CGGCGGCGATCATGCGCGCGGAGATACGAATGCGGAGCGCCCACATGAGGGCATGGATCTTCACGACGAAGATCACGAGCCATCCGGCCGCCGCCCACGTTCCCATTCGGCCGAGATACGCACACGCTTCGGTGTGCAGCGTGACGTCCCATTGGTAGACGAGGACGATCAACGCGAGCATGACGGCGGGCCGGCGCTGCCCGATGCGCGTGAGGAGCGCGATGCCGCCGATGAGGGCGGCTGCATAAATCTCCGCGACGAAGGGAATGCCGAGCATCGCCGTCATCGTGCCGTCGTGCACGACGCCGCGCGACCAGAGAAAGCAACCGCGAAAGACGAGGGCCGCGCTCAGGAGATAGGCGGGATTGTATCGAACGAACCAGCGATGAAGGAGCCGGCGCCAGAACATGCGATCGGCTTCGGTTGTTCCGGGTGAATTCGACGCGTTGTGTGTCGTCTCGAGCATGACGACGTCATCGAGCAACGCGCGTGCCTCCGCGAAGTCGATCGCAACCTCGCGATTCTCGGTGAGAGCGCGCCGCTTCTTCGCCAAGTTGGCGCGCGCTGGTCTCGCGACGGATCATTTCGACAAAGCGGCGCGCACACCAAAGGGCGCCGCGCACCGCCGCGAGGGTGCTATTTCATCGGCATGATCCTCGATGTCATCAAAGAACGTGCGAAGAAGGCCATGATCGAAAAGGACACGGTCGCGCGCGACATTCTGCGGCTCGCGCAAGGCGAGATTCAAACCGCCGAAGCGCGCAACGAGAAGCCGGTGACCGACGACGAAGCGGCAGGCATCGTACGAAAGCTCGTCAAATCGAACGGCGAGACGATGGCGAAGTCGGAAGACGACGAGCAGAAAAAAATTCTCGCGCGCGAGATCGCCGTGCTCGAGGCGCTGCTCCCCAAGTCGATGACCCACGAGGAAATCATCGCCGCGCTCGCGCCCGTGCACGCCGCGATCAAAGAAGCGAAGAGTGACGGACAAGCGACCGGCGTCGCGATGAAACAATTGAAGCAGCTCGGCGCGACGGTCGGAGGCAACGAGGTCGCTGCGGTCGTAAAATCGCTGCGCAGCTGATTGGAGATTTTCCGTTTCGAACGGCCCTTCGACGTGCCTTTCATTCCCGGCAGCCGCGCCATCATTTCCGTTCGCTCGACGCGAGCCACGAAAAAGGAAGCAAAACAAACGCGCGCCGTGACGTAGCGACGACGACCCCGCGAGAAGTCCGTTCGTTACGGTCCGCAGGCTCGGGACGAATCGTCCAATCGTGGGCGCGGCCCCGCGATGGGCGTCTCCTTGATTCACGTGTTGCGGCGGCGCACAGCGCAAAGCTTTCACTCGCACGTGTGCGCGCTCGATTTGTGCGAGAAAAACCGGTGGATCGCGCGTTGCAATTCTTCGTCGCGTGGACCTCCGGGGAAGATTCTATCGGCGATTGCTCGCAAGCGTCGGGCTCGCGATCTCATTTCGCACCGTTGACGCGCGAGCCCAAGATCTCGCCACGCCGCGTCCGGCTTCAGAAAGACTTTCGAAACGACACGATCTCGTCGTTCCTGGTCTCGTGACATTCGCGACGGGCTACGCCTACTCCGCGGTGCTCGCGAGCGCGGTCTACCGAAACGAAGAAGGAAAAGTGCCGCCGGACATGTTCATCCCGGTCATCGGTCCGTACGTGGCGCTCGGGCGCGGCATCAAGCCTGAAACGCTCATTGTCGGCCGCGTGTTCGGCAATTC
>JAICXU010000108.1 GCA_025934595.1 Polyangiaceae bacterium
GAATCGCGACGCGAACGTGTGAGCCGACGCCGAGTTGCTCGCAGCCCCGCAGGCGGTGCGCGGCTTCGGGCTTCGCGAAACTCTTCGGAAGTCGAATCTCACGCAGCCGAGCGACGTGAATCGGGTTCCGGTTTCACGCTGAGTGTTTTCTTTTCGTTTCCACGCAGGACCTCGATCTCGATCGATTTCCCGACCGCATCATCCGTCAGGATCCGATGCAGATCGTCGACGGCGGCGACCGCTTTTCCTCCAAAGCGCACGATCATGTCGCCGTCGCGCAGGCCTGCGCGTGATGCAGGTCCAGCGGGCTCGACGGCGGTCACGAAAATCGCCGTGCCGTTTTCGAGCTGGAAATGGCGCTGATAACGCGCGTGCACGGGAGCCGTTTGCGCGCCGATGCCGAGGTATCCGCGCTTGATCGATCCTTCGCTGAGGAGCTTCGTCGCGATCCACTTCGCCGTGTCGACCGCGATCGCGAAACAGATTCCTTGCGCGGGCAAGAACATCGCCGTGTTCACGCCGATGACGCGACCGTCGGAGCCGACGAGCGGTCCGCCGGAGTTTCCGGGATTGAGCGCCGCATCGGTTTGGATCACGTCGTCGACGACGCGTCCCGACGGCGTTCGCAGCGATCGACCAAGCGCGCTGACGACGCCCGCCGTCACCGTCCACGAGAATCCGAATGGATTTCCAATCGCGATCGCGAGCGTGCCCGGCTTCAACTTCTTCGACTCACCGAAATCGGCGACGGGAAGATCACTTCCATAGATGCTGAGCACGGCAAGATCGGTATGTGGATCCTCGCCGACGAGACGCGCCACTCGCGGCTCACCGCCGGGCAGCGTGACCAAAATCTTTTCTGCGCCGTGCACGACGTGACTGTTCGTGACGATGAATCCGTCGGGGGTGAACACGAAACCAGAGCCCGCGCCGTCGCCGCTTCCGCGACCGCGACGACCGCCCTGCGCCTTTTTCAGCTCCACTTTCGCCGTGGCGGGACCGATTTTTTCAGCGACGCGCGTCACCACGCGGGAATACGCGTCGAGTAGCTGTGCGTCCTCTTCATGGATCTCGTGCGTCATCTCTTTTCCTGGCTGCCGAGGCGATGCCGCGCTCGACGGGAGTGGTTTCACGGGCGAAGCGCCTCGTGAGATCGGAACCTAAGAATGCGCGCGCCTCTGTCAACTCGCGCAGGAATGGCTCAAACGTAGCCAAAGGAAGTGGCGGTGCCGGTCATCAAAAACGCGGTACCATTGTAAAAGAGCGCTCCGAGCCCCGAAGATGAAGTCGTCCAGAATTCCGCTGACCGTCCTCGCGCTCGTCATCGCCGGCGTCCCTAGTTTCGCGTTCGCGCAAGATTTCGATCCGAACGGCCGCCACAAACATCCGCCCGCGCATCCGACTGGGCATCCCACCGGACACGCGACCGGCCATCCGACGGCGCCGCATCCATCCGGCAGCGCGACGGGGTCGAACCCGGATGCCGGCACCTCGAACGCCGTCCTCATCGATCGTTATACGAAGGTCGTTCTCTCGCAGCCGGGCTCGCCTTTTCCGCTGCAGCGGCTCGCCCAGCTCTATCGCGATCGCGACGGCAATCTCGCGAAGCTCGTCGCAGAGTTCGAGTCGCGCGCGAAGACGGCGAACGCCGAGCAGTACGCATCCACCGTCACGCTCGCCGGCATCTACAAGATCGACGGGCGCATCGACGACGCGGTGAAGACGCTCGAAAAGGCGATCTCGCAGAAGGCCACCGATCCGGCTGCGATCTTGACGCTCGCGAACCTCTTGAAGGATCGCGGCGACAACGACACGGCTCGCAAGCGATTCGAGCAAGGTCTGGCGTTGCAAACCGCCCTGCCCGACAAAGAGCAAACGCTGCGCACGCTCATGGCCATCGCGCTCGACGCGAAAGATTGGGCGGGCGCGAAGCAATATCACCAGAGCCTCGTGAAGCTCGAGCCGACGAGCCTCTTCGTGAAAGGCGAGCTCGGTCGCGAGCTCTACACGCGCGGGGAGTACGAACGCGCGGAGACCGAGTTCAAAGATTTGGTCGCCGCGGCGCAAGGCGACAATCGCGCGCTCGCCCCCGCGTTGAAAGATCTCGGCAAGGCACAAGCGAAGGCCCACAAAAATCCGGAAGCGCTCGCGACGCTGAAAAAAGCGCTCTCCGCCGCCGGTCAAGAAGCGGCCGTGCGCGCGGAGATCTACGAGACGATCACGGAGATTTACCGCGCCGACCAAAAGCTTCCCGTCTTGATCCAAGAGATCGAGAGCGAGCATCCCACCGATTTCGCGCGCCTCGCGCTGCTCGGCTCTCTTTACGAAGAAACCGGCGACGCCGCGAATGCGCTGAAGACGTATCAAAAAGCGCTCGCGGTCTCGCCGCGCAACATCGACCTGCGCCTGAAGATGGTGCGCCTCCTCCAAGCGCAAGGCGAGCTCGACAAAGCGATCACCGAATACGAAGGCCTCATTCGCGCCGCGCCCGACAATCCGCAATTCGTGTTCGAAGAATGCGACGCGCTCATGCAGCGTGGAGACCGCGTGCGCGCGATGAAGCTGCTCACCGAGCTCGAGGCCCGCGGCAGCTCGGACGAAGAAGTGTTGTCTCGATTGGCGGATTTTTACGGCAAAATCGGCGAAAACGAGAAGTCGCTGCGCGTCCTCACGCGGCTCGCGCAAGTCGGTACGAACGACCCCTCGCATCTCGTCGATCTCGGCGACCGCTATTTCCAAGACGGCAACACTGCGCTTGCGGTGACGACGTGGAAGCGAATCCTCACGACGATCACGCCGCGCGCACGCGCTCTCTCTGCGCTCGGCGACGTCTATCTCGAGCACGACATGACCGCCGACGCGCTCACGACCCTCCGCGAGGCGGTCTCACTCGATCCTTCGAGCAGCGCCTACAAGAAGCAGCTCGCGAGCGCCTACGAGCGCGCGCACAACTATCGCGAAGCGCGCGTGCTCTGGCAGGAGCTCGGCGAGCGCGCGAAGAAGACGAACGACAAAACGCTCGCGCGCGAATCGCGCACGCACATCGTTTCGCTTTGGGGGCTGGAGCGCATCATCGAAGGCCAAGTCGCGCCACTCTCCGCTGCATTTCGCTCGACGCCACCCGACGTCGAGGCCGGTCGCACGCTCGCGGAGGTGCAGATCCACCTCCGCAAGTCGGCCGACGCCGAGGGCACGCTCCGCCGCGTGATTCAGCTCGCGCCGGGAGACAGCGACAGCTACCTCGCGCTCGAGCGCGTGCTCGTGCAAGAAGGGAAATTGCAAGACGCGATCGCGGTGCTCGAGAAGCTCGTCGAAGTGGAGCCGAAACGCGCGCGCGAGCTCTATCAACGCATGGCGCAGTATGCGCTGCAGACCTATCACGACGACGACGCGATCAAATACGCGGCACGCGCCGTCGAGCTGAATCCGGACGACGCGGAAGGACATCGCAAGCTCGGCGAGATGTACCGGTCCCGGCAAGACACCGAGCACGCGATCACGGAGTTCCGCGCGGCGATCGCGAAAAACGACCGCCTCTACATCGTGTACTTCGAGCTCGCCGATCTGCTCCTCACGAAAGGCGACACCGACGAAGCCGACCGGCTGTTTCGCCGCGTGATTCGCGGCGCGCCCGACGACGAGCTCGTTTCGCGCGCGGCGCGTCTCTCGATGCAAATCAATCTCGGCAAAGGAACGCTCGAGTCGCTCGAGCAGGATCTCTTGCCGCTCGCGATCGGCAATCCGCAGAAGCCAATCTATCGCAGGCTCCTCGTCGAGATTTACGGCAACCTCACGTATGCGCTCGTGCAACGCGTGAAGCACGGAAGCGGCGCGCCGCTGTCACCCGAGGAAAAAAAGGACTCCGACGCCGCAAAAGAAGCGCTCGCACGCATCGGTGCGCGCGCCGTGAAGCCGCTGCTCGACGCGCTGTCGGACACGGACACCGGCCAGCAACGCATCGCGATCGACGTGCTCGGTTACGTGCAGAACAAGAACGCCGGCCCTCCCCTCTTCTCGTTCGCGACGGGTCCCGCGGAGACGCCGCTCCGCACGCGCGCGATGATCGCATGCGGTGTTCTGTCCGATCCGAGCTTGCTGCCGAAATTCAGCGCGCTGCTTTTGCCGAAACAAAGCGACGACGAAGGCACGCCCACCGACTCGGTGGCGATCGCGGCGACCTGGGGCCTTGCCCACATGCAAGACAAACGCGCGGCGCCTCTACTTCGCGCGCTCGCGAAACGCGGGACGCCGGAGATGCGCGCGCTGGCCGTGCTCGGTCTCGGATTTTTGCACGACAAGAGCGCCACGTCGGAGGTGGCGGAGGTCGCGCGATCGCTCGACAGTGGAAGCGTCGCACGTGCCGCGGCCGCGTACGCGCTCGGTGAGCTCGGCGCGGATTCCGAAGCGCCCACGCTTCTTTCGCTCGCGCAGTCCGGCGACGCGCTCCCACGCGAGCTCGCGCTCGTTTCACTCGCGCGCCTCGGCGCTGCACACAACGGTGAGCCACCGGGGGGACCGGCGGCGCTCGATGCGATGGCCGACGCCGTGTTCGCCGGGGGCGACGCGGACAGCGCCCGCGCCCGCGCCACCGCCGAATCCTTGCAACGGGCAGGCAGCGCGTCGCTCGCGCTCTTGGCGCGCGACAAGCCGCTTTTTCTCGGTGATGTGCTGCATGCGCCCGAGGGCGCGATCGACGTCGAAGCGATCCTGGATTCCCTCGTTCCGCAGAATTTGTCCGACGCCGACCGCGCGAACGCCGTCGTCAAATACGGTGACGTGCTGTCACGCGCGGCGAAGACGGCGCTCGGGACCTCCAGTGATCGCGCGCGCGCGGTGCTCGATGCGATCGGCGACAACGACGGATCGCTGAGGCCGCTGCTGACGGCATCGAGCGCGCCGACGAACGACAAGGCACACGCGCGCGCGAAGCAGATCGCGCGTGACCTCGAACCGGCGATCGTCACCATCGCCCGACATCCCGATCCCGCGCTTCGCATGAAGGCAGTCATCCTGCTCGCTCACTCACCCACCGACGAAGCGCGCGACGCGATGGTGAAGGCCGTGAACGATCCGAGCGAGGCCGTGCAACGTGTCGCGCTCGCATCGCTGGGATCCGAAGCGAACCCGCGCGCGGTGGCGGCGGTCGGAAAATTCATCGCGATGCAAGAGAGCTGGGCGATGCGCGTGCTCGCCGTCGAGGCGCTCGGCCGTCTCGGCGCGGCAGGAAGCGGCGGCGACGCAGCCGAGATCTTGAAGAGCTCCGCGCTCCACGACACGTATGCGCTCGTGCGTGAGGCGGCGGTGAAGGCGCTCGCATCGTTCGACGTCCCACGCGCGAAGCTCGTCGCCGGGCAGATGGCGTCGACCGATCCCGAGCCGCGCGTCCGCGAGACTGCGCAGGCCATCGTTCGAGGACATTGATGACCTCGCGCGCCACTCACGCCATGCGCAACGTGTGCGCATTTACCTTTTTTTTGGCTGGATTCGTGATCGCCGGCATTGCGCCCTTTCTCTCCGGTTGTCGCGACACCGCCGAGTTTTCGACCGGCAGCGGGCACTACGAAGGCGCGGTCGTGAGCGGCAGCTTCGTTCGCACCGGCATCGCCGACGGCACGCGCGCCTGCGTCACCCTCGATGCCGATCATCTTCAGAACACGCCGGGCATGCTCTGGACGAACGACGGACGCTTCCACGCCACGCCGCTTCGACCCATTCCGCAAATCTGGCATGATCCCTTGTCGACGTTTTCGTTCGGCGAGGGTCGCACCAAGAATCTCATGTACGTCGTCAGCCCCTCTCTCGACGCCGGCGATCCCGGCACCGACGTCATGGCCGTCGTGTCCCTCATGCACACGGGCGGCATCGAGGTGCGGTTGATTCGCGGCGCTCCCGACGCGGACGGCGGCGACGTCGACGCGGACATCATCTTCGCTGTCTTCGATCTCGACTCCACCCCGGGCCCCTGTCCTTTCTGATGGTCCTCTTTCTCCTCCTCATCCTGCTCATGGCCGCGCTTCTCGCGATCGTCTTCTTGAAGTGATCGTCCTCGGCATCGAAACGTCTTGCGACGAGACGGGGGCCGCGCTCGTTCGCGATGACGGGCACGTGCTCGCGGACGTGGTCGAGAGCCAGATTGCATCACACGCGCCGTTCGGCGGCGTCGTGCCGGAGGTCGCGTCGCGCGATCACGTGCGGAACGTCGGTCCTGTCGTGCGCGCAGCGCTCGCAGAAGCCGGGATGAAGATCGACGACGTCGACGCCATCGCGGTGACGGCGCGGCCCGGCCTCGTCGGTGCGCTTCTCGTCGGCGTGCAAATCGCCAAGGGAATCGCGCTGGCGGCGGAAAAGCCGTTGATCGGCGTCGATCATCTCGTCGGCCACCTCCTCGCCGTTTTTCTTAGACATCCACTTACCGAAGCGCGGGCGGTCCCCGAGTTTCCGTTCGTCGCGCTCCTTGCGTCGGGCGGGCACACCGCGATCTATCGCGTCGACGGTCCCGATCCATCGCAGTGCACGGAGCTCGGCGCGACGCGCGACGACGCCGCCGGCGAAGCGTTCGACAAAGTCGCGAAGCTCCTCGGTCTCGGCTATCCGGGCGGGCCGGAGATCGATCGGCGCGCGCTCCTCGGCGATCCTTCACGTGTGAAGCTTCGCACGCCGATGCCGTCGTCGCTCGAGATGAGCTTCTCGGGATTGAAGTCGCAGGTCGCGCGTTGGGTCGAAGAGCAAGGAGCGCTCACCGAGGGCGCCGTGAACGATGCGTGCGCCGCGTTCCAAGCCACCGCGACGTCCACGCTCGCCGACAAGCTCGTGCGGGCCGCGCGGCAAGAGAACGTGACCGCCGTCGTGCTCGGTGGAGGCGTCGCGGCGAATCGAGAGCTGCGGCAACGCGTGCACGATCTCGCGGGAAAATGCGGCATTTCCGCGTTCGTCCCGCCAGTCGCATGTTGCACCGACAACGCGGCCATGATCGCGTACGCCGGAGCTATGAGGCTCCGGCGCGGCGAAACGGACGGCTGGAATCTGAACGCGACGAGCCGTACGTCGCTTCCCCGGAAAACACGAAAGGGACGCGGCGCGCGCTGACTCAGTGCTTCTTCGGATGATGCGCGGGCGTCTTCTTCGACGGCACGGCGCGCTCGGCGGACGCGCGGCCGGGATGATCCTTCGCGTCCCGTTTCGCGACTGCGCCGAGGGGAGCGAGCACGATTTCGAGCTCGTCACCTTTCGCGCGAACCTCGTAGCTCGGAACGCCGTCTTTGAATTGCATCGTGAGCTCGGCTCCCGATCCCTCGTTCTCGATCTTGATCGACGCGATGCGACCGTCGCGCGCCGCGAGAGGCGCGGCCGCTTCGAGCGATCGTCGATTCGGAATCACGACCGTGAAGCCCGTCGCCTGTGACGCGCCTTCGATCTTTTCGATCGGGCCATCCATCTTCAAGCGCAGGACGTTGCCGTGGCCGACCGGCCCCCCGCTCGTGAATGGCACCACGTGCGTCGGATGATGCGGCTCGTCCGTCGTCTCCTCTTGATCGGCGGCCGGCGCATCGTATTGGCTCGCCGTGATTTGTCCCGGCGGCATGACGATCGGCGCGCCGCCACCCATCGCGTTCGTCGTCTGCGCGATCGGCTGCGCGGCATTCGCCATCGTCGCTTCGTTCGCCACCGGACCTCCTGAAACGGCAGGATTTCCGGCCTGTGCTGCTTGATCGGGCGCTTGCTGTCCCGACTCCGGCGCCGCTTTTGCGACGGCCGGTGCGGGCGTGGATTTGTGCGTCGCGAGGACGAAGAGCAGCACCATCGCCGTGCACGCCGTTCCGATCATGATCTTCTTTTTGTGAAGCTCGGCTTGCGCGACGAAGAACGGAATTCCCTTTTCGATGGTCGCCGGCGCTTCGGCGGCGTCATCGCGCACGACTTTGCGGCCTGCGGCGTGAAGAGCTCCGGCCGGAGGCGGCGCGGTCATGCGCTTCGGCGCCGCATCGTCGTTCTTCTTCATCTTCTTGTCGGCGTACGCGATCGCGGCCACCTTCATTTTCTTCACGGCGTCCATCAGCGCCGGCGTCACCTGCGCCGCCTTACGCGCGAACGCGCTCTTCATCTTCTCGCCCGCGCTTTCGATCGACTCGAGATCGCCCGCGCCGCTCCGCTCGTCGACCTCGACGTCGCAAGAACCGTCTTCCACGTCCTCGTACTTCAGCGAGACCA
>JAICXU010000346.1 GCA_025934595.1 Polyangiaceae bacterium
CTACCGCGCGGCGCTGGCGCGGTCTCCGCTCACGATCTGCCGCAATTTCAGCCGTTCCATGCGGCCTCGCGATTGCAGCCTCATTGCCCTTTCGTCATCCGATTCGAGGAGGACCCATGCCCGAGCTTCATCAGGAACGCCAACCGAAGACTTCGATCACGACGCTCGAGCTGACGAGCCCCGCCTTCGCCGACGGCGCGCGCATTCCGAAGCGCTACACCGCGGATGGTGAAGACCTGTCGCCGCCGCTCGAATGGAGCGCGCCACCGCCCGGCACGAAGAGCATCGCCGTCATCTGCGAAGATCCGGACGCGCCGAGTGGGATCTTCTTCCATTGGACCGCGTGGAACATCGCGCCGAAGACGCGCCGGCTGAGCGAAGGCGTCCCCGCGGACAGCAAGGAGATTCGCCAGGGCGAAAATGGATTTTGCAAACACGGATACGGAGGTCCGAAGCCTCCGCCCGGAACCCCGCATCGTTACGTGTTCAAGCTCATCGCGCTCGACACGTCGGTCGATCTTCCCGACGGCGCCACGCGGCGCGAGCTCGACACCGCGATCGAGAGCCACGTCATCGGATGCGGGACACTCGTCGGTCTCTACGGCCGCGACGCAAAGGAGAGCTGATCATGCCTGAACGAAAGACAGTGGAAAAAGCGCGCAAGGACGAGCGTGAAGGAAAGGCGCCGTCGACCCAAGCCGGCGAGTTCGTACGCGAAGAGATCCATCACGTGCGCGAGGGCAAGCACGGCGCGAGCTCGGCGAAGCAAGCCATCGCGATCGGGCTCTCGAAGGCGCGACGGGCCGGCGTGAAGCTTCCCGCGCCGAAAACGGGAAGCGCGAAAACGCGCAAGAAGGCCGCGCGTGATTCGGCGAAAGGTCGTTCGCATTCACGACGAGCGCGCGGGGCGAAGAAAGCGGCACGCACGCGCGAAGCGCACGCGTGAGGACGACATGAAATCGCCCGAGCAAACGCGAACGGAACGGGAGCGCATGATCGAGGAGTCGATCGCGCGTCGCGGCATCACCGATACGCGTTTGCTCGACGCGTTCCGCGCCGTTCCGCGCGAGGTCTTCGTTGCGCCGAATCTGGCGAGCGCAGCGTACGAGGACCGGCCGCTCGGGATCGGTCGAGGTCAGACGATCTCGCAACCCTACATCGTGGCGGCGACGATCGAGGCGCTCGCGCTCACGGGAACCGAGCGCGTGCTCGACGTCGGAACGGGCTCGGGATACGCGGCCGCGATCCTCGCCAAAGTCGCGCGTGAGGTTCATTCGATCGAGCGGATCGAAGAGCTCGCGCAAGCTGCCGAGACGCGCCTCGTTTCGATCGGAGCATCGAACGTCCACGTGCACGTCGGCGACGGCACGCTCGGTCTTCCCGACCACGCGCCGTTCGATGCGATCGCGGTCGCCGCGTCGGGACCCGTGATTCCGCAGGCGCTCATCGACCAGCTCGCGATCGGAGGCCGCCTCGTGATGCCGGTGACGAGCCCAGAAGGCGTCGGGCAAGTGCTCGTGCGCGTTCATCGCGTGGCCGAGCACGCGTACGAGAAAGAAGAGCTCGGTGAGGTGCAGTTCGTTCCTCTTCTCGGCGCCCAAGGCCATCGGCCCGGCGAAACCGCCGTCGTGACTGCGCCGCGGTTGGCGCGTCCGGGATCGTTCGCGTCCGCGGCGCGCATCGTTCGCGAAGCCTCGGAGCCGCTCGACGACATCGACTCCGCGTCGATCGCGCCCCTCGTCGAACGCATCGCGTCGGCACGCATCGTCATGCTCGGCGAATCGACGCACGGCACGTCCGAGTTCTATCGTCTGCGCGCGCGCATCACCCGCGAGCTCGTCACGCGACACGGCTTCGATTTCGTCGCCGTCGAAGGGGACTGGCCGGATGCCGCGCGCGTCAACGATTACGTCGCGCATGCGAGCGCTCCGCACACGCGCTTTCCGTTCACGCCCTTCGATCGATTTCCGCAGTGGATGTGGCGCAATCGCGAGGTCGAGGGCTTCGTCGAATGGCTGCGCGAGCACAACGCGCGGTCAAAGGGACGCGGCGTCGGATTCTTCGGGCTCGATCTCTACAGCATGTACACGTCGATCGGCGTCGTGCTGCGCTATCTCGCCGAGGTCGATCCGCACGCAGCGGAGACCGCGCGCGAACGTTATCGCCGCCTCTTGCCGAGGAGGGAAGACGGCATCGAGCGCCTCTTGCCGGCCCCGCGTCGACTCGCAGCGGCGGAAGATGCGGTGCTCGCGAATCTTCGCGATTTGCTGCAAAAAAGGCTCGAATACGCGCAGCTGGGACCGGAGCGCTACTTCGACGCCGCGCAGAACGCGCGCGTCGTCGCGTCGGCGGAGCGTTATTACCGCGCGGTGTATCGCGGCGCAGCCGAGAGCTGGAACCTGCGCGACAGCCACATGTTCGACACGCTCCGCATCTTGCTCGCCCACTTCGGCGCGTCGTCGAAAGCGATCGTGTGGGCACACAACAGTCACGTCGGCGACGCGCGCGCGACCGAGATGCGTGTGAGGCGCGAGCACAATATCGGACAGCTCGCGCGACAAGCCTTCGGTGACGTCGTCCGGCTCGTCGGTTTCGGGACCCACCATGGAACCGTGGCAGCTGCGGACGATTGGGACGAGCCGATGCGCGTGAAGAACGTTCGTCCGGGACATCCCGAGAGCTACGAGCACGTGATGCACGAAGCCGGAATCTCGGCATTCGTCCTCGGGCTCCGGTCTCCGCAACGCGCCGCCGTCCGCGAAGAGCTCACCCCCGCGCGTCTCTTTCGCGCGATCGGCGTCGTGTATCGGCCCGAGACCGAGCTCGCGTCACATTACCTCGAGGTCGTCTTGCCCGAGCAGCTCGACGAGCTCATTTGGGTCGACGAGACGCGCGCGGTGACCCCGCTCCCGGAGCTGGCGAAATCGGAGCTCTCGAAGCTGCCCGAGACCTATCCGTTCGGTCTTTGATCTCAGGGGACCGCGGCGCTCGCGAGATCGTGCGGGTCGGCGGTCGCGATCGATTGGAAGTCGGTCGCGTTGTCGTTCGCATCGACGGTATTTCCGCTGTTTCCGCCTGGCTTTCGCTCGAGGGCGGCGTCGCTGTTCGTGCCGCTCGTGTTGTCATGCGGATTCAAGACGGGCGTGCCTTCGCACACGTACGCAACCGTGCAGGTGGTGAGCGTCGTCGTGGTCGCGGCGTCGTACTGGAAGCAAAGCGCGTCGACGGCGACGCCGGTTTGCAAGAGGACGGGGCTCGCGGCATCGGGAATTCCCGCCGAAAAAGTCGCGTCGGCAGCCGGCGAATCCGCATAGTTCGACGTCGCGAAGAGCAGATGCTTGTGCGCGCCGATGACTTGACCGCTCCCGGTGAACAGCACGCTCGGGGTTGCCGCAGCGCAGGTCGCGACGCCGCCCGTCGCATTGCGGACGGTCACCGTCCAGCTTGCGTCGAACGTGATCGGTGCGGACGAAGCGTTGTAGATCTCGACGAACTCGTCGTTGCCCGCGGCCGTGCCGCGCGACTGCACTTGGCTGATGACGAGCCCGCTCGCGGTCGATGCATCGCCGGCGTCGTCGTTCTTCGATCCGTCCGTCGCCGCATCCGACGCTCTCGCGTCTTGGCTCGCGTCCGAAGGCGCGTCGGTCGAGCCGTCCCCGTTTGCGATCGTCGATCCCTCGATGCCACCTTCGAAGATCGGAAGCGCGACGCCGTCGCCATCGACGCCGCAGGCCTGCGCCGAAATACAGAACACGACGAATGGAGCCAGGGCGACGAATCGAACGGCGAGCGAGTGACGGCGAAGGGGCATGGGCCCGCACGTAGAAGCTTTCCATGCGTGCGTCGAGCAGAAACAATGTGCAACCTCGCCGCGGTTGGATCTTCGCGGCCTCGATCCGCGAAATTTCGCGAAAATCCGGCCGATAACGGGCTCCATGGCGCGCGGGTCAGTCGTCGGCGGCGTCGCTCGCGTCGTCGCCGCTGTCACCCACGCTCGATGCGTCGGACGCGTCGATCCCCGCATCCGCGACGTTGCCCGATGCACAGAGCAAGTTGCCGATTTGGACAAGGTAGCCTTCGAAGCTCGACGCTTTGCATGCGGCGTAGCGCGAATCATTTTGGCAAGTCGCGGCGGCAGCGGCTTCGGGGGCGCAGAGCCCTGCGCCGCCTGCAGCTTGCTTTTCGCACGTGTTGTACGCGTTGAACGACGACGTGAGCGTGGCCTGGCTGCTCGAGTCGATCGGACAATTCGTGTCGCACGCCGCGTCGTTGCAGAGCGCGGCGGCTTGCACCTTCGCGCCGCACCCGTTGTCGCTGAGATCGCCGTCGACGATCGCCATGCAGCCCGAAATGTTGGCGAGCGCCGTTCCGTTGTCGAGCGCGAGGATCGCGCCGTATTTCGACGCGGAGGCGGGCGTCTCCATGCAGGAGAGGCACGTCGTGTTGACCGCGTCACCGACGAACGGCGTGCACGTCGCCGAGGTCGCGGTCGTGGCGTAGCAATCGTCGTAGTACGCCTGAATCTGCGTGGAGGTGCATGCGGTGTTCGTCGTCACGGGAGGCACGAATGATCCCGGCGCATAGCCTGCTGGAAGGGCGGGCGAGCACACGACGGCGCCCGTATCTTCGATCGCCGACGCTTCTTTGCGCTGCACGTCGGCGGTCGCGTCGGTGTCGGTCGGCGCCGCTGCGTCGTCACCTCCGCTGCAGGAGGCGATCATGATCCCGAGCGTGGTCATACACAATGCGCCGGTGACCGCGGCAGCCCGCCCCCATTTCCACTTCATGAAGCGAGAATAAACAGGCTAGGCGCGGGTCGGGCGTTTTTTTTCGCGCCACGCGTTC
>JAICXU010001148.1 GCA_025934595.1 Polyangiaceae bacterium
CGCTCGGTTCGCGCATCTCCGCGAGAGCGACGCTCGGCGAGATCCTTTCCGGCGCGCCCGGCACCTACATCGATCGCCTGCTCGTCGACCGCGACTCGACGATCGAGCGATGGCCGGCGCGACTTGGTGATCCACTTCACATCTGGATCGATTCGTCGGCGATCCTGACCGGCGCGCAGGCCGAATTCCCGAGTGCCGTGCGCGACGCGTTCAGCGAATGGGGGACCACCGGAATCCCATTACGATTTGTATATGTGGCTTCTGAGGATCACGCCGACGTTCGCGTACGCTGGACAGACCACTTGGATCACAAAACCGGGTCGACGACCTGGCGAACGGACAGGAACGGGTGGCTGATGGTGACGGACATCACACTCGCGACGCACGTGAGCGATGGGCACGTTCTCGATGCGCGGGGTATGAGGGCGATCGCGTTGCACGAAGTCGGTCACGCGCTCGGTCTGAGCCATAGCGGAGATCCGCAGGACGTCATGGCGCCACTCGTACGAGTTGACGGATTGAGCTTGCCAGATCGCAACACGATCAAGTTATTATATACGTTGCCTGCGGGACACATTCGCTAACTGGCGATCCGCTTCTCTCACCCGAGCTCACCATGCGCCTGCTCCGCGTCTTGATTCCGTGCCTCGTCGTTCTCGCCGCGTGCGACAAAAGCAAGGATCAGCTTCGCACGCTCGCCCACGCCGATTCACTCCGCACCGATTCCCTCGTCGCGATCAAGAATGATCTGTTGACCGAGGTGATGACGTCGACGAAGTTCGTCAACGACATCAACACCGAGCTCGCCAAGCTCAAGGCGCGTCAGCGCGCCGATCAGCTCAACCCCAAGATGCTGACCGAGTCCGACGTCGCATCGATGAAGGAAGAGCGCGCCGCGGTCGTCCAGCGCATTCACGCGCTCGTCTCGCGCCTCGACTCGAGCGAAGCGCGCGTCGCGTCGCTCCGCTCGCGCGCCAACCGGCTCGCCACGCGCGATTCGACGCTCGTCGCGCAAGTCGCGCAATACGAGCGCACGATCGGCGATCTCCGCCAGACCGTCGAACAACAGAAGTCGGAGTACGAGGCGACGATCGCCAAACAGAATCAGCAGATCGCGTCGCTCACCTCCAAGGTCGACACCGTCACGCAGGAGAACGTGCGGCTCGCCGGCGAGAAGACGGCACTCACCGACACGGTCTCGCAGCTCACGACCGAGAAGAACACCGCCTACTACGTCGTCGGCACGAAGGACGACCTGGTGAAGCGCGGCATCCTCGTCGAGGAAGGCCACAAGCGCTTCCTGCTCCTCGGCTCGCGTACCGTCTCTCCGGCCCGCGACCTCGACCCGTCCAAGTTCACGAAGATCGATCGCCTCCAAGATCGCGTGATCAACTTCCCGGCCGGCGACTACACGATCCTCTCTCGCCAGAATCCGCAGTTCGCGGCGCCGCTCACCGCCAAGGACGGCAAGATCTCCGGCGGCCTTCGCATCGAGCAGCCGGAACAGTTCTGGGC
>JAICXU010000974.1 GCA_025934595.1 Polyangiaceae bacterium
CGCGAGCGCGAAGTCGGCGCCGGCGGGAATTCGGATCCCGAATCCCGGAGCGTGCAGGCTTGCGCGCGTCCGGACTGTCCCCGGTACCCGACCGGTGAGAGAGCGCAGTGCAGCCTCCGCAGTGGATCGGTCTCGACCCAGATCCAGAATCGCCAACCCACCCGCGCGGGCAAACGCCCCGACGAGGCGCGCATCGGGAAATTCGAACGGCGTGAGCGCGATGACTGCGGGCAGAGAGGGCATGGGAAAGCGTGGTAGGAGTACCATCAGCGCTTCACGAGCAGGCAGAACCACCGCGTTTTTTGTCGGGGTGCGCCTACTCTGGATGCGCGGCAAGGTTGCGCGCTAGACGCGGCGGATTTTTGCGCTGACGACGGACGAGAACATGAACGCGCTCATCCTGGTCATCCTCGTGGGAAGCGGTGAAGTGGACTCCGCCGCTTCTCAAAGCATGCTTCGCGCCACCGCCGAGGCGCTGGGGCTGAACGCGCAGGTCTCGATCCACGAGATCGATCCGAACGCGGGCGACGACGCGATCATCGCCGCCGGAAAAAAATGGCACGCGGACGCCGTCGCGAGCGTCCATTGGGAAGACGGTCATCGCCACGCGAGCTTGCATCTCCATGGCGAGGCGAGCGGTCGATGGATCGATCGCGAGATCGGATTCCATGCGAGCGACGCCGAGGACGAGCGAGGTCGCACGCTCGGTTTCGCCGTGATCTCGATGCTCCCCGAAGGACAAGTGCCGCGCGCGCCGCCGCCTCCGCCGCCTTCCAAAACACCGATAAAACAAGCCGATTCGCAATCGTCATCGGAAGTCATCCAAGAGCCCGACCACGAAGAGCCGGAGCTTCCGCCGAAACGCTGGCACGGCGCGGTCGACGCGTCCGGGATCGTCGCAGCGGGGATCGGAGGCGATGCGACGGGCGTCGGCGGCGCGGGTCGCGGCCAATGGTTTTTCTTGCCGGATTTCTCCGTACGCGCTGGCGGCGGCGCGCGCGAAGGATCGGTGTCCGCTCTCGGCGCGTCGTCGTTCACCTGGTTTTTTGCCGGTGGTTTGTCGTGGCATCCGTCGACGCCGTCACGCCGGCATCCTTTCGGCATCGGCGGGTCGCTCGATGTCGTCGGAATGCACTACGCGCTGTCGCGTACAGGAACGGGGGGCGCGCAAGAGTCGCAAGGGCGCTGGATTCCTGCTGCCGATCTCACGCTCGAAGGCACGTGGTTTTTCACCGAGCCGGTCGGGCTGGTAGTGGCGGTCGGCGGCGAAATGACGTTCGGACAAACGCAGGTTTACCTGCAAAATCAGCCGGTCGAGACGATCCCTTCGCTCCGCGGCGTGGCCGAAGCCGGGCTCCGCGCACGGTTCTGAAAATCGTCTCCCAGCCTGCCTGCTTTAAAGGAAGGGGAGGTACATTGAGCCTTGATGAGCCCGAGCGCGCCCAAGCTCCGCCTGGTTCCGGATCCCCCGGAAAAGGCGCCCGTTCCCCCGGCGCTCGCCGGGCCTCCGCGGCGGCCGATGTCTTCGGCCCCGGCGCCGGCGATGGACGACACCGAGCTCCTCACGGCAATGCGCGCCGCGGATCCTTCGGCCGCGACTGCGTTCCACGATCGCGCGCGGCCGACGATCGATCGCACGATCTTGCGGCTCCTCGGTCGTCGCGATTCGGATCACGAGGATCTCGCGCAGCTCTCGATGATCGAGCTCGTCTACGCGATCGAAAAATTTCGCGGCGAGTGCTCGCTCGACTCGTGGATTGCGATGCTCACTGCGCGTGTAGTTTACAAGCAACTGCGACGTCGCAAGCTCGAGCGACGCACGTTCGGGGTTTACGATCCGGAGACGTCGACGGCCACGTCTTCGCTCAGGACCGAGCGCGACGCGATGGCGAAGAACGCGATGAACCGCGTGACGACACACTTGGGAAAAATGGACGAGCAAAAAGCGTGGACGTTCC
>JAICXU010000663.1 GCA_025934595.1 Polyangiaceae bacterium
CACGGGATAAAACGCCGGGTCCGGTGCGCATCTTGTTCGCCGAAGACGACGAGGATTTTCGCGCGCTCTTCGTCGGAGAGCTTCAGCGTGATTTTCCGGACGCCGTCATCGACAGCGTGGAAAATGGCAAAGCCGCGCTCGAGTCGTTCGAGGCTTGCGCGCCGTCGGTCGTCATTTTGGATCTCGCGATGCCGGAGATGGACGGAGTGCGGGTGATCGAGCGCATTCGTGCGCGAGGCGTCGACGCCGACGTTCCCATCATCGTGCTCACGGGCTCCGGCGGAGCGCGCGAGTGGAAGCAGCTCTCCGAGCTCGGCGCGAACGGATTCTTGGTGAAGCCCGTCAACGCTCGCGACGTGGCGCCGCTCGTGAATCGCGTGCTCGCGGATCGCGCGCGGAGCGCCGAGATGATGCCGTCGCTGTCTCCTCCTGCGATCTACTCGGCGCCTTCGTCCGCGATGGATTCGATTCCGAAAACTTGAACGGCGCCTTCTCGTCCCTTGACCTGATGTGAGCCGTGGTCCTTGAGGGTGGCACGACCGCGGACGAGCTCCGCGGTTTGCGATCCGATGAGCGTTTCGCTTCCCTTCGCGAGCGATTGCAGTCGGTCGGCGACGTTCACGGCATCGCCGATCGCGGTGAAATCCATGCGCCGTTGATCGCCGACGTTGCCGACGACCATCTCGCCCGTGTTGATACCGATGCCGACTTCGATAGGCGCGTCGCCGCCGGCGATGCGCGACGCGTTCTGCGCGCCGAGGCGAAGATGGATGGTGCGCGCGGCCGCGATCGCCGAAAACGCCGATTCTGCGTGGGATCGTGGGCCCGTGAAGAGCGCCATGACCTTGTCGCCGACGAATTTGTCGATGAAGCCGCCGTGCTCGACGATGCTTTCGACCATGACGTGGAGGTAGTCGTTCAAGAGGCGATGCAAGGCCTCCGGCGGAATGTGCTCGGCGATGCGCGTGAACCCGCGGATGTCGGCGAAGAGAACCGTGCACACCCGGCGTTCGCCTTCGAGGCCCAAAGGCTCGTTGCGCGCGAGCAGGCGCGTGACGAGATCGCGCGAGACGTAGCGCGAGAAGCTGTCGATCAAGAGCTCGCGCTCGCTGACGTCGTCGACGACGACCACCGCGCCTTCGACGTCGCCGTCTTGCGAGTACAAGCGCTGCGCGCGCACGAACACCGTTCGCTTTCGCCCTTTCGCGCTCGTGATTTGGATTTTCGTGAGCGGAAAGCGACCGGTCGAGACGACGGTTTGATGGATGAGCGCGTGATCGATGCCTTGCAACGGCGCAAGGGCGTCCTGCGCGCGGCGTCCCAAGACGTCCTCGGCGGCGAGGTCCGAGATGGCTTCCATACGCTGGCTGAAGAGCGAGATTTTCGAAGTGTCGGCTTGCGTGACGAGAATCCCCGACGCCAGGCTCTCGATGACGCGCGCGTTGAACTCGTTCGCGGACGCAAGCGCCTTTCCGATTTTCATACCTTCCGCGGTGAGCGCTTTCTCTCGTGCGGCGAGCTCCTGATTCAAACGATTGAGCTCTCGATTTTTCGAGCGGAGCTGCTTCGCCGCAGCTTCCGTGAAAATGGAGGCCGCCATGGCGGTGATTTCATGGAGGCGTGTTTCGAGCTGCTCGATGCCCCTCGCAAGCGAGGGATCGTTGCGGGGACCGAGCTCACGAACGAGCTCACGACAAACGGGCGCCGACATGAACAGCGCGTTCATGTATTCGGAAAGGGAAAGGCCTTGCGCCACGCGTTCCGCCGAATTTTCGCGCATGCGCGCGGCCAGCTTTTCGGAGCTGCCGGTTTCGACGGCGACCAAGATGTCGCGCGTGAAACCTTCGACGCTCGCGCGCACCGAGGGGCCGTCGAGCCGGGCGTAGGCCGGCATGGCAATCGTGAGACGCGCGACCATTCGATCGACGAAGAGGCTTACGTTGTCGTGAAGAATCTTTACGGCACTGGACATCATCCTGAAGCACCTCGGGAGACAAAAGGCTCAGCTAAGTTTAGACCTTTGCGAGGGCCCGTCAGGGATTTGCCGCGCATTGCGTCAACTTCTTCTTTACAACGTAAGTTGATGTGTCAGAACTGGCGCATGCAGCGATTGGTATCGGTCCTCGGTCCCTCCATTTTAGTCGTTTTTACGGCCGTAGCCTGCTCATCGTCGTCGTCGTCACCCGGTTCGACGTCGAGCTCGGCGCCGAGCTTCACATGTAAATCGACGCCGGAGGCCGCGCTTGGACAGGGCTTCTTCACCGACATTTCCGTCGCGAGCGGGATCACGCTGAACAATTTCGTGGCGAGCCCCGCCAAACCGATTCCGATCAACGATCACAGCCGCCTCGCGTTCGTCGATCTCGACGGCGACGGGTACGACGACATCGTGATGCACAACCTCTATCCGAACGTGAACGCCGGAATTCCGTTCGAGCATCTCGTCTTCTTGAACAATCACGACAAGACGTTCCGTGATTTTTCGGACGCGTCCGGATTGCGGAACGTGCAAGCCGGACACTTCGTGTTCGGCGACGTCGACAACGACGGCGACGAAGACTGCTTCGCGGGTCTCGACATCGCGCTCGCCGGGCAAACGTCGGCGCTCTATCTCAACGACGGCACGGGGCACTTCACGAAGAAAGATGCATCGGGCCTCGAAGCGATTCCGCTCAGCGCGAACGGCGTCTTCGCGGACTTCGACGGCGACGGCAAGCTCGATCTCTTCTCCGGAAACGGCGGCACGTCCGCGGCCGCGAGCCCTTCGCTCTTCATGGGACGCGGTGACGGCACGTTCGTCGACGCATCGAGCTCCCTCGCATCGCGCGTCGCGCAACCCGGCAATGGAAGCGTCGCGTGCGATTACGACAACGACGGCGACATCGACATCTTCCAAGCGAACTACGGCGTCTCGGAGAGGCTCGGCTGGCAGGTGCTGTGGGAGAATGACGGCACCGGCCACTTCACCAATGTCGCTTCGCCGCGCGGCTTCAACGCGCTCGCCAC
>JAICXU010001126.1 GCA_025934595.1 Polyangiaceae bacterium
CCGGAGATGGATCGCGACACGCTCATCGGCGAGCTCGTCGACGAGGCGCTCGGTTTGGGGCCGCTCGAGCGATTCATCGCCGACCCGAGCATCACCGAGATCATGGTCGTCGATCCCGACACGATCTACATCGAGCGCGCAGGCAAGCTCACGCTCTCGGAGACGCGCTTCACCGACGACGACCGCTGCAAAGCCGTCATCGAGCGCATCGTCACGCCGCTCGGTCGTCGTATCGACGAATCTTCACCGCTCGTCGACGCGCGTCTCAAAGACGGCTCCCGCGTGAACGCGATCATCAAGCCGCTCGCGCTCCGCGGATCGTGCATCACGATCCGAAAGTTCGCGAAGGTTCCGCTCACGCTCGAGAAGCTCGTCGGCTTCGGCGCGCTCGACGAGCGCATGGCGATCTTCCTCATTCGAAGCGTCATCGCGAAACGCAACATCGTCATCAGCGGCGGCACCGGCTCGGGAAAGACGACGCTTCTCAATTGCATGTCGGGCGCCATTCCGCCGGAAGAGCGCATCGTCACGATCGAGGACGCCGCCGAGCTCCAGCTCAAACAGCCGCACGTCGTTTCGCTCGAAACGCGCCCGTCGAACTTGGAGGGCCGCGGCGAATACACGATCCGCGATCTCGTGAAGAACGCGCTGCGTATGCGTCCCGACCGCATCGTCGTCGGTGAGTGTCGCGGCGGCGAGGCGCTCGACATGCTCCAGGCCATGAACACGGGCCACGACGGCTCGCTCACGACGACCCACGCGAACTCTCCCGTCGAAGCCATTTCACGTCTCGAGACGCTCGTGCTCATGGCCGGCGTCGATCTTCCGATGCGCGCCATTCGCGATCAGATCGCCGGCGCCGTCCACGTCATCGTGCAGCAGTCGCGTTTCGCGGACGGCTCGCGTCGCGTCACCGCGATTACGGAAATCACGGGCGTCAACGAAAACGCCGAAATCGAGACGCGTCCGATTTTCGAGTTCATTCGTACCGGTACCGGGGCGAAAGGAAAGGTCGTCGGTGAATTCCGCGCGACCGGCTATCTGCCCTCGTACTTGAACGACTTCATTCTCATGGGCCTCGTGAAGAAGGGTGAGAACTACCTATGATGAGCTCCGAAGCGGCCCTTGCGGCGGCCAACTTTCCCACGGGCGGCTTTCTCGCCACCGGCATGCTGAAATACGCGAGCGTCGGCGCCACGGGCTTCGGCCTCTTTCTCACGGCGTGGGCGCTCGCCGCAGATCAATCCGGCCCGGCGTGGCGATACTACGCGCGTTACTGCTCGGCGCTCGAGCGGCGCCTTCGTCTCCAATTCATCTGGACCAAAGGCAGTCAGATCGTGATGGGGCAGGCGGCGGCTATCTTCGTCCTCGCGGTGTTGGCGGTGACGACCGACATCATCCCGTGGCCCTTCATGTTCGTCGTTCTGATTCTCGTCGGCCCCATCCTCTACATCGAGCAGATGCGACGCAAACGCGTCGAGCTCCTCGAGGCGCAGCTCGACAACTTCATTCTCGGTCTCGCGAACGCGCTGAAATCCACGCCGAGCATCGGCGGCGCGCTCGCGACGG
>JAICXU010000660.1 GCA_025934595.1 Polyangiaceae bacterium
AGGGCGACGCCGTGAGCGACGTGCGCGGCTACGAGGAGCGCGGCGAGCGTGGGAATGGACGCGAGGAGCATGCGCGCGGCAATGCCTCGCGCCGACGCATCGAGCACGAAACGCGCGATCATCGACGGGGCGATGCACGTCGTGGCCGCGAGCACGGCGAAGATCATCGCCGCCGACGCGACGAGCTCCGCGAGCGCTGCGAAACGGAATGCGGGTGCGATTGGACCTTCGGGCAACGCTTCGAAGAAGCGCTCGGGATCGCGCGTCGTGGCGCGTGCGGTTTGCCAAAGACGACGCATCACGGACGCGTCGCTTCGCTCCCACGGAATGACGGCGATGAATCCCGATTTCTCACCTACGGCCGCGGAGCATCCGGTGCACTCGGACGATCCGCACCGCGCGCACACGACGGTCGCGGGCACGTCGACCTTGTCGAGCCAATCCTCGAGATCGACCATGTCGCCGCGCTGAGGCCGAGCGAGCAAATCTGCACGCTCCGGCTGCTTCCGCTGTTTTTTGGCGGGCGCCGACATGCGCGAAGCATGACACACGAGGGCACGCGCGGCATGCCCGAAATCAATGCAGCGTTTGCCCTTCCGAGGATCCGCGCGTCACGGGAATGTCGTCGATCGGACCACCGAAACGCAGTGAAACCGCCGTAGCCACGACGGAAACGAGGAGCGTCGCCCAAATCCCCGCCGCGTAGTCGATGTGGATCGGCACGAGCGCGCTGCGCGGAGGCTTCAACAAAAAAATCATGACGGTGAGAGCCGGCACGGCGGAGAGCGTTGCCGCCGCGACGCGCGCGCCGCGCATCTTCATGATGCTGCGACGGCTCATCACGGTGGGAACGAGGATCACCCACGCGACGCCCGCCCCCCAGCTCCAACCGAGCTTTCGCGCGAGATCGAAGCCGCTCATGTCGAACGTGTCGGGACGTGAGACGTGAATCCACGGGAGGAAAAACAGAACGAGCCCCAAGAGCGCGAGCAGCCCGAGCGCGCCTTTGCCACGTCCCATGTAAGCGACGGGCAGCTCCTCTTCGTGTGGCGCGACGGAAAAGAGCTCTTCGGCGCGCGCGTCGTGCGAAGGCGGCAGCTCCGCGAGCGGCGCGAGCTTCATGCCGCAGACCGGACATGACTCGGCTTCCGACTCCTCGAACATCTCACGACAAAACGGGCACGCGACGATTCCCACGGCCATCGCAGCATACTGCATCACCGTTCCGACACGCGGGGCGGCGGGTAGTTCCCGCGCGCTCCCGCGCTTGTGCGAGCGCCCGTGCTCGTGCACTCTCGAGAAATGGCTCGCCCGACCAAGCTCGAAGGCCTCGCCGTGAATGCGTGGCTCGCGATGCACGGCGATTGGACACGTGAAGGTGACTTGTCGATCGCGCGTACGTTCAAGCTCGCGGATTTTTCGTCGGCGCTCGCGTTCGTCGTGCGCGTCGGCATGGCCGCCGAAAAACGCGATCATCACCCCGACATCGAGCTCGGCTGGGGCCGTGTGAAAGTCACGTGGTCCACGCACGACGCCAAGGGGCTCACGAAGCTCGATTTGGAGCTCGCCGAGATCACCGACACGATCTTCGCGTCCACGTCTTCCAAGAAATGAACGGCAACGACTTCGACGCGCCGCGCGTGGCGCTCCTCGCAAAGATCGCCGCGATCGCGGGCGCAGGACAAATTACGAGGTTTCATGAGGCGCTCACGCACCCGAGCTTCGCGAACGAGTCGCGCGCGCCCGACAATCAGCGTCTCGAATTTCTCGGCGACGCCGTGCTAGGTCTCTGCGTGAGCGAGATCTTGGCGACGACATTTCCGACCGCGAACGAAGGCGCTCTCACACGAATGCGCGCCGCGCTCGTGAATGCAGAGGCGCTCGCGAGGTGGGCGCGTTCGGTGGATCTCGGCGCTGCCATCGCGCTCGGGCGCGGTGCGAGAGCGAGCGGCGAGCAAGAGCAGACGAACGTGCTCGCCGATGCGGTCGAAGCGCTCATCGCAGCCGTCTACGAAGGGCTCGGTCTCGATGCGGCGCGAGCGCTCGCACGCGAGGTGATTCGTGAGCCGCTCGCATCGGCGGAGCTCCTCGACGGGCGCGACCCGAAGAGCGAGCTCCAAGAGCGCATTCAAGCGCGAGGCCTGCCCGCGCCCGTCTACCACGTGATCGAGACGCGAGGGCCCGCGCACGATCCCATTTTCGTGGTCGCGGTGTCCGTGAATGCGGGCGAGCTCGGTCGCGGCGAAGGCAAGTCGAAGCGCTTGGCCGAGCGCGCGGCGGCGCGGGCCGCGATCGACGCAGACTCAGAATGAGGATTTGAGCGCGGGGACCTGCCCGGCGCGACGTCGCGGCGCGATCGTGCCGTCGGTCTGCGAGATTTCGATCGTCTGCAGGAGCGCGTCGTCTTCGTCTTTCACGAGCCGCGCGTGCAAGTCGGCCTTGAGCGCGGCAAGCGCGTCGTCGCCGCGGTTCTTCGCGATGGTGTCCTTGATTTGCCCTTCGACGCTCTGGAGCGACCTTTTGCTCGCGCCCGCCGTTCCACGATGCCAAACGACCGCGAAGCCGTTGCCCTCTGCGACCGGCTGCGCGACGAGCTCACCGTCTTTCACCGCCGACGCGGCTTTCACGACCGCGGGGTCGACCTTCAGGCCTGCCTCGTTCGACGTGCCATCGAGCGCGACGAATCCGAGATTTCCGCCGCGCATGTTCGTGGCTTTGTCGATGCTGTGATCGCGCGCGAGCTCGGTGAATTTGTCGGGCGTGGGCGTCTTCTTCGCGGCGTCGAGGACCGCGACCGCCTCTTCGCGCGTGGCGCACAGAATGCGCCAGACGCCGTACCGTTCCGGCGCGTCGTAGAGCGAGAGGTGGTCGTTGTAATACTTTTGCACGTCTTCGTTCGTGATCGGCGTCGCCTCGGCCTGTTGCCGCACGGCGCGTTTCGTGGCTTCCGCCTTGGCGCGCGCGATCGCTTGCTGCACGGGAAGCCGCTGATCGATCTTCTGCGTTTCGGCGGCGATG
>JAICXU010001149.1 GCA_025934595.1 Polyangiaceae bacterium
CATCAAGCGCACCGGATTGAAGATCTTCGGGCAGTTGTCGCTCGCGTTCGGAACTCCGTCGCCGTCCGAGTCGTCGGTCGTGATGCCGTCCTTGTACGTGTCGCGGTACGGCGTGCAGCTCGGCTCGTTGGTGGGCGCGGCCGTCTTGCAGAAGTACATCGGATACACCGGCTCACCGATCGCGCGGACGCTCGCGAGCGTCGTCGTGCCGTCGTTCACGTCTTTCGAGACGCAGATCGATTTCGCTTTGCCGCACACGTCACCGACGCCTGCGTTGATCGTCTCGCAGCCTGCGCCGCCGATGACCGGATCGTTCATGAGCGCCGTGTCGCCGTAGAGAGGCACGCCTCCGCGGAGAACGAGCGCGACGTCCTCGACGCCGGCGTTGATGACCGCACGATGATCGTGATCCGTCGTGCCGTCGAAGATCGAGATGTCGGCTTCGTAGCCCGGCGTGAGCTGTCCGGTGACGTATTTCGCGCCGACGGCATATGCCGCGTTGATCGTCGTCATCTTCCAGAGATCGGAGTCCGAGAAGTGCTTGTCGTAGTAGCTCGCGTTCATCGAATCCGCGCATTTCAGCTCGCGGAGCAAGTTCATCGAGCCGCTGATGACCCAGTCGGTGCCTAGCGAGACCATCACGCCTTGCGCGTCGAGCATCGTGACGGGCGCCGTGTTTCCGTACAAATCGATGTTCGTGCGCGGCGACCAAATGACCGAGGACTGCGCTTTCTCGATGAGATCCGCGTCCGCCGGCACGAGCGGAATCGCATGGATGATCGCCGTCTGCGGCGCAAGGAGATCGTAGTAGCCGTTGGCCGCGTCCTCTTTGCTCTGGCAGAGGAACTCGTTGCGCGCCTCCACGTCGATGCCTTCGGCGATGTGCGGCAAGTAGCCGTCGAGACCGCTGATCGAGGTGTCGGTCGTGCGCTTGGCTCCGTAGGTGCAACCGCTCGTCTCTTGCTGGCCGCTCGTGTCGTCGAGCGGGAACGTGTCGCTGTTGGCGACTTGCATGGGAGCGCCTTGCAGCGTCGCGGGATCGGCGACGTCGAAGTTGCGAATGAGCCCGATGTGCCCGCCGGCGCCGGCAGTGCCCGTGGCGCCGCCCATCAAGAAACGAATTTCGCCGTAGGCGGTGAAGAGCTTGCC
Source organism: Polyangiaceae bacterium (assembly GCA_025934595.1). Taxonomy (GTDB): domain Bacteria; phylum Myxococcota_A; class Polyangia; order Polyangiales; family Polyangiaceae; genus JAICXU01. The sequence goes on from JAICXU010001149.1 coordinate 1,150, forward strand.
GTTGGTCCCGCTCGCCGGGCTCTTGTAGTCGATGGGCGTCGCGCCGTGATCGCCGACGCGCCAATCTTGGCGGCTCTCGTAGCGATCGGTGCCGTGCGGGAGCGGCGGGTTGTTGTCGTAGGTGATGTGATCGTGCGTGTTGATGAGGCCCGGCGAGATGACGCCGTTCGCGCAGTTCACGATCGATGCGGTGGCGTAGTTCGATTGCGACGAGCAGTCGCACGCAGCGCACGTGACGACGCCGTTGTCGATCACGACCTCGCCCTTGTGCAGCGTCTTCGTCGGCGTGAGCACGGTGCCCTGAAAAACTTTTGCCGTACCCGTGCCGGTCGACGACGTCGCGCAAACTGCGCCCGCCGGCGGC
>JAICXU010000330.1 GCA_025934595.1 Polyangiaceae bacterium
GACTGCTTCGGGGCTGCTTCTTTTTCTGCCGTGCGCGGCAACGTGAAATAAAAAATCGAGCCGGTCCCGACCGTGCTGTCGAGGCCAATTTCGCCGGACATCAGCTCGACGAGCCTCTTCGAGATCGAGAGGCCGAGACCTGCGCCGCCCGCGTGGACTCCGCCTTCGAGCTGCGTGAATGGGCTGAAGAGCTTGCGGGCGTCGTCGGGGGAAATGCCGATGCCCGTGTCGCGCACCTCGATGCGAGCTGTCGCACCGTCTTCGTTCGCGTCGATCTCCACGCTGCCGTTCGCCGGAGTGAACTTGATCGCGTTCGAGAGCAAATTCACCATGATTTGCCGCACGCGATCGGGATCGGCAGAAACGAGCAGCGGCTTCGGTTGCAAGATCGCCTCGACCTTCACCTTCTTCTTGTCGGCGATCGGCTGGAGGAGCGCCACGGCGTCATCCATCGAGGAGCGAATGTCGATGTCGGCGATCTTGAGCTCCACGCGTCCGGCCTCGATCCGGGAGAGATCGAGAATGTCGTTCACGAGCGCAAGAAGCTGGCGACCTGCGGTGGCGATGTCGTGCACCCGCTCGCGTTGCTGCTCCGCGAGGGGGCCGTACGTGTCGCCGAGAAGGAGCTCCGAGAAACCGATGACGGCATTGAGCGGCGTTCGGAGCTCGTGAGACATGTCCGACAAGAACTCGCTCTTGTGACGCGACCCTTTCTCGAGGGCCGCGTTCGATCGCGCGAGATCTCGTTGTTTCGCGACGAGCTCTTCGCTCTGGCTCCGAAGCTCTTCTTCTTGCGCACGGAGCTCTTCGTTCTGGGCACGGAGCTCGTCGTTGGCGGCGGCAAGCGCCGTGCTGAGCGCCTTGATCTTCGACGTCGCGATCGAGGTCTCGAGCGCGAGGCCAATCCGGTCCAGCGCATCACCGAGAACGGCGATGTCTTCGACGTGGTCACCCGCGAGCTCGATCACGCCGACGATGCTCGTTCGCCCGCGAATCGGAAGCAGGAGGAGCGTCTGCGGCTGCACGTCGATCATCGCGGTTCGAAGCACGCGACCTTCATCGATGTTGTCGAATCGCCTTATTTTGCCGGAGTTTCGTATTTTTTCCGCCTTGGCCGAGCCCGCAGATTCGACCGACGCGCGGTCGACTCCGTAACACGCCGCGAGCCGGAGCTTCTCTCCCTCGAGGACCCAGAGCACCGCTCCCGACGCGCCGACCTGGCCTGCGGTCCATTCCGAAACGAGCTCCGCGAGCTTGTCGACCTCGCCGCCTTCCGCGAGCTTGCCCGTGAGCTCACCAAGCTGCGTCGCACGCGCGCTCTCCGTGTTGCCGCGCTCGGCCGCCGCTTCCACGAGCTGCGCGAGCTGCTCGATCTCGTACACGCCTTCGGCGACGAGCGGCTTTCGATCCGGCTTTTCCCAGACGCGATTTTGCATGTAATCGACGAGGATGCCGAGAGGCCGATCGACGCGTCGCGTGATGAAGAGGCCGGCCGCGATCGTGAGCAGCGCGAGGATCGCCGACGACAGATACGTATTTCCGACGAGGTCCTGTCGATACTCCTCGAGGGCATGCTCTTCGCGCGCACGTCGCTCGCCGAGATCTCCGCGGAGGTCCCCGAGATCCGCGCGCATGGAATCCATCCGCGATTTTCCGAAGAGTTGAAGCGAGAGCAGCGCGTCGGGATCCGGTGGCTTCGCGTCGTCCGAAATTCCGGGATCGCCGACGCTGCGAAACCATTCGTGTGCGCGCGCAGCGATTCGCTCCGCGGTCGCTTCGGCGCGCGGATCGTCCGACTCCGCCGCGATGAGCGCGTTCAAGCTTTGCTCGCGCCTCGACGAAGCGCGCTGATAAGGCTCCAAAAACCGCCGATCGTGGGAGAGAAGCCAGCCGCGCAGGCCCGTCTCCGAATCGACGAGATCCTCGTTCACGTGCTCGATCGCATCCTCGATCTTCGCGTCATGGGCGATCCGCGCGCGGACCTCGTCCGCCACGTAATCGAAGCGCCGGACGCCCACGAGCAAGCGAACGAAAATGAATACGACGAGCGCCGAGAAGACGATGCCGATGAGGGTTCGCGCGCGGAGCGACCGTGCGCTCTTCTTCGCCGCCTCGCTCACGTGGCCTCGGGCAGGCGCACTACGAACGACGTCGGCCAATCGCTCACGTCGGCGACGCCGATCTCGCCGCCCTGTGCGTCGAGCGCGCGCTTGCAAAAATAAAGACCGAGGCCGGGGCTGCGCACCGTCGACCGATCGCGCTCGACTCGATAGAACTTGTCGAAAATACGCGTGCGTTCCTCGACGGGAATCACGGGGCCGTCGTTCGACACGCAGATTTCGACGACCTCCGTTTTGTGCACTCCGACGTGCACGCGACCTTTCGCCGGCGTGTGCCGAAAGGAGTTGTCGAGCAGGTTCTCCATCACGCGCTTCAAGAGCATGGGATCGGCGCGCACCTTCGCTGCGTCGGCGTCGACGGTGAGACGGATGTCGCGGAGCTCGGCTTTCGCCTGGTGCTCGGCGAGAAGTGAGCGGATCAAGGCGTCGAGGCCCACGCTCTCGACGCGCACGGGAAAATCCACTTCGTCGAGGCGCGCAACGGTAAGGAGGTCATCGACCATTTGCTGCAGTCGCTTCGTGGCCTCGGCGGCGTCGGCCAACGCTTCCACGACATCGACTTTTTCTTTGGCGATTTCCTCGCGAATCCAACCGAGATTCGAGCTCACGACGGCGAGCGGCGAACGAAGATCGTGAACGAGGAACTGGGTCAGCTCACGCTGCGCGCGTTGCAGCTTCTCGAGCTCGGCGTTCCGCGCGCTCAGGTCGTCGCGCGATTCCTTGAGCTCGAGCAGGGTGCGCACGCGCGCCAAGAGGATCGCGGAATCCACGGGCTTCTCCAGGAACTCGTCTGCGCCTGCTTCGAGCGCTTTGATGCGCTGCTCTCGCTCACCGTAGGCGGTGATGATGATGACGGGCACGTGCACGCGCGACTCGTTCGCGCGAATGTGAGAGAGAACGTCGATCCCATCGAAGCCGGGCATCATCAAATCGAGCAGAACGAGATCGAAAGGAGTCGACTCGAAGAGAGCCAGCGCGGATCGGCCATCGAGCGCGCGCACGAGCTCGTGCTCGAGAGGCCCGAGGTGGCCTTCGAGAACGGCGACGTTTCTCGGCTCGTCGTCGACGAGCAAAATGCGCTTTTTTCGCGCGGCACGCATGACACCGATCATCACCGATTCCCGCACGCGCGTGAAGGCTTCTAACGCGAGGAATTTTACGCCGGTGGCGTGCGCGATCTTCGAAGCTGCTTCAACGTTTGATCGTCACCAAAAGCTCGGGATTTTGCTGGGCTTGTGTGGGCCGATGCGCGCCGGGCGCGTCTTGGATGACAAACGCCGCTACTCCTTCGGGAGTAGTGCCCTCGGGCGCCGCGACGACCGGATTGGTCGGCGGCGCCGGCGCTGGAGCGTCCGCGGGATCGGCCGCCGGCGGATCGGGAAGCGGCGGAAGAAGAGCGACGTCGAAGCCCGGCGCGACCTCGAGCACTTCGTTCGTGGGCGGGTACGTGTCGTTTTCTTTTTCTTCGCGCTTCTTGCCATCGAAAAATTCGACGACGCGCTTTCGCTCGATCTTGAATCCGTCGACGCCGTGCTGCTTCACGATGACGTGCGCGCGAGACACGCCCGCTTTCTCTTCGACTTTTCGATCGTAGGGAAGAACGCGTTTCACCTCGCGTGAGAACGTGACGCGCGCGAGACGTTTTTTTCCGCGCAGCTCCATGTGCAAGCGCGGGCCGTCGCTCGTCGCGTGGACGACGACGGGAAACGGGTACGGATTTTTGAGCTTCATGTCGACGACAGGAAAGACGACCGTCGCGTCGAGGCCCATCGGAATGTACGCGCTCGGACGTGAGTGGGGCAGACGCTCGACGATGTCGAGACCGCCGAAAAATGCCGTGGCGTGCAACGTGGACGCGACCTGGCACGTGCCGCCGCCGATGCCTTCGACCATTTCGCCTTTGTAGATCTCCCAGCTCTTCGAAAATCCGTTGTCCTCGCTGCGCGGGCCGACGACGTCGTTGAATGAAACGAGCTCGTTCGGCATGAGCACGAGACCGTCGAGCTTGCTCGCCGCGAGGTCGATATTTTTTCCGCGGCGTGCTTGCTGGCCCGAGCGCGAGAAAAAAGTGTCGAAGGACGAGAGCGTTTGGCTCACGTCGATGCCGCTCACCGTCGTGCTCACGAGATGCGGCGCGAAGTCGCGCGTGGAGAGCATGACGACGCGGGGCTCGGGCGATGTGGGCGTGCGCGCGATCCGCGCGATGTCGGCGACGGCAGCGTCGACGTCGATGTAGCGACCGGGCGCTTCCGCCTTCGCTCCGCCGTGGTCGAAGTCCACGCGTGCCGACGCGGGCGCTCGATCGTGCAGCTCTTTGACGGGCGCCAGGAGCGCGACGAGCCGTGATGGATCGACATGCACGACGAGAGGCACGTCGATCTCTCCGCGTGATGCGCGCTTCGCGTCGTCGGCGCGGCTCGCGAGGTCACCGTCATGTCCGATCGCGCGGGCGATGTCGGCGGTGCGCGCTTCGTCGACGGTGATGCCGAGATCGGCGAGCGGCGCATCGATCACCGTGTCGCCGTCGATTTGGAGCCGCGCGTGCTCGGAAAGACGATCGCGCGCCGCCGCCGCGATCGCCGGGGCGACCCCGCCCGTGACGGCGCGATGATCGACGGTGAGGCCGGGCAGAGCCTCGCCGTCGGGGAAGAACGCGGCATGCACGTGGGTCCCGGCCGCAGCGGCAACGCCGGCCAGGATCACCGAACTACCGAGAATTACCCACGATCGCATGGCCATTTTGCGCCTTCATTGAGAACGGGCGGGCGACTCCCGAGCATTCCACAAATCGACGAGAAGACGGGCACAAAACGGGCACGAAACGATAGTCTTCTCGTTGGGTCGACTCTTGAAGACGTGCCCGGCCTGC
>JAICXU010000051.1 GCA_025934595.1 Polyangiaceae bacterium
CGATTTGGCCTCCGAGTAATCGTTGTTGCTGCCGCTCACGCGATTGACCTGCGCGTAGAGCGTCGAGCCGTCACCGGAGACTTCATGACACACGATGCACGCGTCCTTCGTTCCCGGGATCGCGAGCGTCGGGTCGGTTTTTCCGGGACGAATCGCGAGGGTTCCCGCGCCGCCTGCGACCATCGAGCTGTAGGTTTGGTAGTAGATCGTGCCGGTCAAAATTCCGGGTGCGATCGGCCAGTCGCGCGTGATGGGTCCGACGACGCCGCCCGTCCCGTTGATCTTCACCTCGACGTGGAGGTTGTCGCCGCTGTTCGAGCTCGTGGCTTTGTCCCATGCCGTCTGATCGATCGGCTGATGATACTGCGAAGGTCCGGTGACCGAATAAAAGCCCTCGAACTCGAAGTTGGTCTCCGTGAGATGTATGTAGACTGCATTGATTCCGGCGGTGTTCGATTGCCACTGGAGGAGCGGCGCGAGCAGGCCCCGCGGCCACACCGTCTTGTCGTACGGATAAAGCCAGCCGAGCACGGAATCACTCGACGGCGGATTGTTCGTCGTCTGCAAGTTGCTCTGCGTCGTGCCATCGACGGGTCCGCCGAGGCCTTCGCCGCCGACTCCGCCGATGCCGCCGACGCCCGCTTCGGGCACGCCGCCGTCGCCGTAGTCGTTGCCGATTTGGATCGAGTGGATGCGCACGGTGACGTTCGTCGTTCCGATCGTTGCGCCGTATGCGGCCGACACCGTCCCCGTTCCCGCGATGTTGCCGCTCGCCGTGAAGAGGCCGCTGCCCGTGACGAGATCTCCGAGCTCACCGCGATCGAGCGACCAGCTCGCGGCGACTTGCGTGCCGTCGAGGAGCTTCGCGACGAAATTCACGGGCGTCGTCGTCACGGCGCCATTCATGATCGTGACGTCGACGGTGGGATTCGCGGGCGTGATTTGGATCGCCGACACGCTGCCGTCTCCGGATCCTCCGCCGCCATCGCCGCCGAATTGTCCGGGGTTGCCGTCCGAGAGCGCGCCGCCGTCGCCACCGCCGCCATCGTTGCCCGCGCTGAAGATTGAGCTGTCGTCGCTCCCGCAGCCCGCGGCGTAGGAGCCGATGCCGACGAGGCTCACGAGCGCGAAGAGGGAGAGAGAGCGGCGGAATCGTTTCAAGTCAGTCTTCAAGTCAGTCATGGTGCGGCGGTGTCCTTTGAACGCAAGAAGCCGAACGAATCATCATGCAATGGCCGAGCGCCGCGTATCGCTTTTTCTGCAGCAGATTTTGCGATGTACGGAAGACGCATTCTCGGGCGCGCGATGTGCGCGGAAGTCGCTTTGGACGTGTAACTCCGACCGAACTATGGCGTACTTCGGATCATGGCCCTCGCATTCATGCGCCCTTCCGTCGTTTTTACGTGCCTCGTCGCCGGTTCCTTCGCGCTCGTCGCGTGCTCGAAGTCCGACTCTCCCGGTCCCGCCCTTGCCGAGAGCGCAAGCGCGCTCGCATCCTCTACCGCAGCGGCAAGCGCCATGGTCGTGAAATACAAGCTCGCGACCGACGGCAAGACGTCGATCGACATGCCCGCGCCGAACGAGCACATCAAAGCGGAGACGTCGGCCACCGACGGATCGCTCGATGTCGACCTCATGAACATCACGAATACGCGCGGCACGGTGAAGGCCGATCTCACGACGCTCAAGACCAACACCTTCGACGATCCCTCGAAAAATACCGCGCAAACCGAGCACGCGCACAACTGGCTCGAGGTCGGCTCGCTCGTCACGCCGGAGGTGATGGCGGCGAACAAATACGTCGTCTTCGCGATCCGATCGATCGACGGGGCCAGCGCGAACGACATCACGAAGCTCGCGCCCACTAAAGACGGCAGCGATGACGTCCGCACCGTCACGCTCACCGCTCACGGCGAGCTTTTGCTGCACGGGCACAAGACGAACGAGGACGTGCTGCTCGAAGTGAAGCTCCACTATCCATCGGGCGCTGCTGCCGATTCGCATCCCACCAAGATCGACATCGCGGCAAAGACGCCGATGGTGCTCACGCTCGCGGACTACGACGTGAAGCCGCGCGACAACTTCGGCCAGCTCGCGACGGCGTCGTTCAAGCTGCTCGGAACGAAGGTCGCGAACACGGCCGACGTCACGTTCACCCTGTCGGCCACTCCTCAGTAAGTATCTGTGCGCGCGTCGCGTCGATGCGTGCGCCCCATGTAAGCGAGCGCGCGCGTGCGCGTTTTGGCTGGTTGACGGCAAATGTGTTGCCGCCTATTCCTATTTCCGCGCGAAACGCGCGTGAAACCGAGTCGGTGTCACGGGCGTAGAGCAATCCAAGGAGCAAAACGAAGATGCGACCGAACCTCTCTGTTCATACTTTCGCCGGTGTTCTGGCAGCCCTCGGCGCCAGCGCGCTCATCGCATGCGGTGGCGACAAAACGCCGGACCCGAACACGGCTGCAGGCGCCGCCACCGACCAAGCGCCTACGACCGGCGCACCCACGGCCGCGCCCAGCGACACTTCGGCGGCTCCTGCCGGCAGCGGCGCATCGGCGACGTCACCGTCGACGGGCGCAGCGAGCGCGACCGGCGCGACGGCCACGCCTTCGACCGACACGTCGAATGCGACGGCATCGACGACTCCGCCCGCGACGCCGTCGACGACCGCCGCCACCGACAGCGGCAAGAAGACGAGCGGCAAGAAGAGCACCGGCAAGAAGCCGGCGACCGGCGCGGCGAGCTGCGGCGCGGGCACGTGCTCGTCGGACACGAAGAAGCTTTACTGATTTTTTTCTGCAAGGCGGGCGCCGTGGTCCACGATGCGTGGATCGCGGCGTTCGCTTTTTCCGAGCTCATGGTCTCTGGCGTCGGTCTAGGTCTTCGATGGGAGTTTCTCGACGAGCTGGTCGAGGCGATGCCGAGCTCCATCGACTTTCTCGAGATCGCTCCCGAGAACTACATCGGTCGTGGCGGTCACGTGCGCGCGCAGCTCGAGAAGCTCGCGGCGCGCTATCCGATCGTGACGCACGGTCTCACGATGTCGCTCGCAGGCACCGAGCCGATACGTGTAGATTACATGCACAATCTCCGCGAATTCCTGCACGAAACGAAGTCGCCGTGGCATTCGGATCATCTTTGCTTTTCGGTTTCAGGCGGTCGTGTCCTGCATGATCTGCTTCCGCCACGCATGACGATCGCGTCGGCCGAGCGCACTGCCGATCGCGTGAAGCGCGCGCAAGACGAGCTCGGCGTACCGATGGCCGTCGAGAACATCAGCTTCTACATGCGGAAAGGTGAGGACGAGCTCGACGAGCCCGACTTCGTCGCCGAGGTCTGTGAGCGCGCGAACGCGGGCCTCATGCTCGACGTAAACAACGTGTACGTGAACTCCGTGAACTTCGGATTCGATCCCGACTGGTGGCTGTCGCGCGTGCCGCTCGAGCGCGTCGTGCAGATGCACGTGGCCGGCGGCGAATGGGTCGGCGACATCGAAGGCGCACCGAGAACGCTCATCGATTCGCACGGCGCCGACGTCCCGAGTCCGGTGCTCGATCTTTTTCGCAAAGCGCGCACGCGAACGAGAGACGTTCCCGTCGTCGTCGAGCGCGATCTGGCGATCCCGCCGCTCGCAGGTCTCCTCGCCGAGGTCGAGCGTGTGCGCAGCGCGAAGACGAGCTCGATCGGCTGAAATTCAGCCCTTTCGCAGCGAGGGATAAATCTTTTCGGCTTGCGCGCGGAGATCGATCTTCGCAGTGGCGATCATCGGGCGGCCGTGACCGCCGATGCCGTGCTTGAAATCGAGAGCGAGGAGGCGCGTGAAATCCGGAGCGAGGCCGTCGCCGTCTTTCGGCTCGCATTCCTTGCGCCATCCGGGACCGATGCATCCGCGACCTTTGAATCCCATCGGTCCGAGCATCAACTTTCCGAGGAGTGAAACGCCGGGCGCATTCTCCCAATTCTGCATCGAGTCGGCAGTGAGAAGGATGCCGCCATGACGCGGGATCAAGAGGGCCATCTCCGCTTTCTTCGCGCGCGCGAACGAAAAGATCGTCGCGCCTTCGATCGGTGACTCACCGCCGGGCACGAGCTCGTGATCGACGGCGACGCCCTCGTGGGGGTCGTTCGCGGGGGCCCATACCTCGGGCGAGGGCGAATACCTCATCACGTATTTCGCGTCGTCCATTCCGTGAAATGCGCCGAGACGCACGATGTGCTTCACCGGACCGAGCGCGTCGATCTTGATTTGCTCCGGATCGGGCATCACGACGGGATGGATGATCACGAGCCCGCCGTTCTCACGCACGATCACCATGTTGCGAGGGATGTGCATTCCGGGCGCGAACTGCGTCGTGCCCCACGCCCACCACACGTCGTCGAACACCTCCTCGAGCTTGCCGAAGACGTTTCCTCTCTTCGATTTGAAGCTGCCCGATCCGTCGATCTTCGTTTTCGAGTCGCTGCTCATGCGGGCGAGCCTAAATCTTTCTCGTAGACGTTGTCTTCCCAATCGCGCCTATGCGGCGCCGCCGAGCACGACGCCGCGCTGTCCGAGGTCGGCGAGCAGGGCGGCCGCGCGCTCGAGCACGGACGAATCGAGAGCGACGCGAGCTTCCCCCGCCGCGTCGTTCATCGCGTTGCGGAGCGTGTTGCCGTTCATGAGCGACGTCACGATATGCGCGAAAAATGGCTCGATTTCGATTTCCACGACGTCGTTGTCGGCGTCGCGATAGAGGAGCCGCCACGTGCCGTCGAGCCGCGCGACACGCGCTGCCTTCGTGACGAGGACGCCGTGATCGAGATCGATCTCGCCGGCGATCGGCTCGCCGTCCGCCGGCGCCGTTTCGACCGCGAACGACGCCGCTTCGTAGCGCGCGAGCTCGATCGCATCTTCTCCGACACCCGCTTTTCGCCAGGCATCTTCGGCATAGCGTAAAAATTCCGCGGGCACGTCACGCAAGTGATGGGAACGAGAGCCGACCTCGTCCATGAAGTCGACGAGCGCATCGTCGAACGCGTCGGGCCATTTTTCGTTCATGCGCGCGCGCGTCTTCGGCAAGAGGCGAAAGACGACGTTCACGATGTTCGTGCGCACGAGGCGCCGATAAATCGCGAGCGCACCGTCGGGCTTCTGACCCTTGCGAAGGCACGCCGCCAAGAACGCGATCTCGCGCTCCCGATCCTTGCCGAGGTCGAGGTCGATGCCCTTGCCTAGGTCTTCGAGGTCCTGGTCTTTTTTTTCTTCGCTCACTCGAACGTGAACTTGTAGCGCGCCGTCGCGCCGTCGGTGATCCCGACGTTCGCGATTTTCGGCGAGCCCTTCGGTGGATCGCAGCGGAGCTGATGAGGTCCTGCGGCGATCTCGACCGAGACCGGCGTAGGTCCCTTCGAGGCGCCATCGACGAAGAGCGTGCACCACGGAGTCGCGGCGACGAGCAATTTGCCCGTGCCTTTGACGGGCGCGGCATTCGGATTGCTGCTCGAGACGATCGGCAGCGAATCGACGTTCACGCTCGGCGGCTCGTCTGGTTTCGGCTGCGCAGGTTGCGGCGCGTCGAGCTCGGTGACGACCTGCGGGCTTGCTTGCGGCGCCGGCGTGAGGGCAGCCGGGGCCGATTTTCGGAACGCCATCACGATGAGCATCGTGAAGATGGCGATGCCGATGAGCGCGGCCGCTCCCGTCGCGGCAAGCACCGCCGGTGGCAACGCCTTCACCGCTTCACGAATCGAAGGTGGCGGCGCGTACGACGGCAACGTGCTCGGTGTAGATCCCGGCGGCCGCATGCCCGGCGAGGTCGTGATGAGCGCACCGCCCGCGACGCTGTCGAAGACGGCGACACCGGGGGGAATCGAGCCTGATTTACCGAGAGCGGGAACGCGATCGCTCGATCGCACGAGCGCGGGCATCGCGTTCGTGGCGTCCGGATCGGAAGGCGGACCGACGAGACGCGGCGAGGGGAGACGAAGCGGCATCTCCTCGAGGTGCGGAACGATGAGGCCGAGGCGATCGACGACGTCCTCGAATGTCGCGATGCGCCTCGATCGGTCGACCATGATGCATTCCGCGATGAGGTCGCGGAGCGAGTCCGGCATTTTCGGCGCGGCGGTGTGGATGTCTTTCGGCTGCGTCGTCGCGATTTGAACGATGAGCGCGTTGAAGTTCGGCGCGTCGTAGCAGCGGAATCCGGCGACGGCTTCGAAGAGGATCGCGCCGAACGCGAAGACGTCGGTGCGAGCGTCGACGTTCGAGTCGCCCTTCGCTTGCTCCGGGCTCATGTACATCGGCGAGCCGAGCACCGTCCCCGCGATGGTGAGGTGCGCTTGGTTTTGCTCTTCGAGAAATTTCGAAACGCCGAAATCGAGCAGCTTCGGCACCGCGATGCCGTGACGATCTTTGTGTAGGAAAATGTTCGTGGGCTTCAGATCGCGATGCACCACGTTGCTCTTGTGCGCAGCCGCGAGCGCGCGCGCGACGTCGAGCATGATCACGCAAAACTCGTACACGGTCATCGGCGGGTTCTGCCGCTTGATCGCCGTCTCGAGCGACACCCCGCTCAAGAGCTCCATCACCATGAAGAGCGAGCCGTCTTCGGACTGCCCGACGTCGATGACCTCGATGATGTTCGGATGGTTGATGCGTGCGGATGCTTTCGCTTCGAGCAAAAATCGGCGCGCCGCTTCGGGCGTCCGCGCCATCGCGGGGAGCATCACCTTGATGGCGTGCTCGCGCTCGGTGAACATGTTGGTCGCAGACCACACCGAGGCCATGCCGCCGGTGCCGAGCAGTGAATTCAGGCGGTATTTACCCGCAATGGTCTGCCCCGATTCCATCGGAAAAGAATCTTCCTCGGGATGCGACGGCCGTCGGCCGCTCGCATTCCGCCCCCTTCCTACTCCGATGTTGCTTTCAACGCCATACACTTGCACACATCCTTTTTCTCACACGCTCACCCGCAGACGCGCTCTCGCGTTTGCAGGCGATTCCCCAACCCGGTGCACCGAACATCATTCCGACCGCTAACCCGAAGACTCCGTAAGAGTCGAATTTTCGGCTGACGCTAAACGTGTCGGCCGACGGCAGCGAGCGCGGAACGCACCCTCTTAGCTCACAGTCATGCCCCCGTCGATGACAAGTGTGTGTCCGGTCACGTAACTCGATGCGTCACTCGCGAGGTAGAGGGCCCCGCCTGCGATTTCGTCGGGAATTCCAGGCCTTCCGAGGGGCGTGCGCTCGTTCACTTTTTGGAGCAGATCCGGATTTTGGAGGACGGCGCCGGCGAATTTCGTCTCCACGAAGCCGGGCGCGATCGCGTTCACGCGGATCTTCGATCCCGCCAGCTCGACCGCGAGGGTCTTCGTCATGCTCAGGATGGACGCCTTCGTCATCGCGTAGACGCCTTGGAGCGGAGAGGCGAGGAGGCCCGCGACGCTGGCCACGTGGATGATCGAGCCCCCGGCGCTTCTTCCCGCGAGGTGCTTCACGACCGCGCGGGTCATGTAGAAATAGCCTTTGACGTTGACCTCGAAGGTCTTGTCCCAGGCCAGCATTTCGATGCCGAGCATCGGCCCGAAGTAGGGATTCGTCGCGGCGTTGTTCACGAGCACGTCGACCTTGCCGAATTTCTCGATCGCGGCCTGCACGATGCGCTCGCAGTCTTCTTCTTTGCCAGTGTGCGCGGTGACGGCGATCGCGTTCGCGCCGAGCGCTCCTTGGTTCAACGACGCGGCGACGTCGTTCAATGCGTCGGGCTTGCGGGCCGCGAGGACGACCTTCGCGCCGGCGGCGACGAATGCGCGCGCGATCGATTCGCCGATGCCGCGGCTCGCGCCGGTGACGATAGCAACTTTGCCCTCTAGGCTCATCGTGCTAGCTCCAGCCGTCATGCGGCGCATCCTTAGCACGATCTTTTTCGGCGCGGCAGGTTGCGCGCTCGGCGCAGCGTCCTTTCTCGCGTGCAGCAGCGACGACTCCGCGGCGGGATCGGACGCCGGCGGCGACGTGAATTTGATCGAGCCCGACTCCGGCGACGGATCGACGGCGGATGCGAGCGGTGACGCGGGGACGGTCGCCGACATCGGCGGTCGCAACTTCGTGACGCACGTTCTCTATCTCGGTGACGTCGGCCGCGACGGCGGAACGAGCGCGACGGCGTGGCAAGAATTCGGCGCCGACATCGACGGCAAGACGACCGATACGGGATCGACCGACGTGTGCGAGCTCTACTCCGGCGCGTCGACGAACGTGCAAGCGGACGGCCCGGGCGGCCTCGACAACTCGTTCGGCAAAAATGTGCTGCCCATCTTCGAGTCGATCTTCGGAAGCAATCTCGACTCGCAAGTGAACATGCAGATCGATCAAGGCGGCGCGACCTTCATGATCGATTTGAACGGTCTCACCGACGACGCAGCCCAAACGCTCGATCCGCTTCCCGGACAGCTCTTTGGCGGCGTGCACGTCGGCGCGCCCACGTGGGACACGACCTCGCGATGGGAGGTCTACAAGAACACGACCGCAGGCGGCACGCTCGCGAGCGGCGCGAAAGCGAATTTCTCGACCGCGAAAATCGCGAACGGGACCTGGGCGAGCAACGGAACGAGCGACGTGCAGCTCTCCGCGGCAGGTCTCACGATCACGCTTCATCACGCGAGCGTCGTCTTCACGCACGTGAGCGCGCATCACCTGTCGGGCACCGTGTCGGGTGTGATCGACACCGAGGAGTTCGTCGAGGCCGTGCGCGTCGGTTTCGCGAGGCTCGAGGGCGAATCATTTTGCTCGGGATCCACGTTCGACGGCTTCGCATCGCAGATTCGGCAATCGTCCGACATTCTCAAAGACGGCACGAACGTATCGGGAATGCCGTGCAACGGAATTTCGGCCGGCATCGGCTTCGACAGCGACGAGACGCTGCCGCCGAATACGGCCGTCGATCTGCCAGCCGAGATCAACCCGTGCGGGGACTGACCGCTCGCGCGACGTGATCGAAGCGACGAAGATCTACGCGACGAACGCGCCGAGCTTTCGAAAACGCGTGTAGCGATCGGCGGCGAGCTCTTCGCCGTTCAATGTCTCGAGATCGCGAAGCGCGCTCGCGATTCCTGCTTCGACGAGCGCCGACGCGACAGCGACGTCTTGGTGAGCTCCGCCGGCCGGCTCTTCGATGATCTTGTCGACGACGTTGAGGCGCAAAAGATCCGGCGCGGTCATCTTCATGCTCGCGGCGGCCTCGTCGGCCTTGGAGTTGTCTTTCCAGAGGATCGATGCGCAGCCTTCGGGCGAAATCACGCTGTAGGTTCCGTATTCTTGCACGTGCACGCGATTCGCGACGCCGAGCGCGAGGGCGCCGCCGCTGCCACCTTCGCCGATGATCGTCGCGATGATCGGAACGCGTGCGCGCGCCATCGCCGCGATGCACGCGCCGATCGCCTCGCTCTGCCCGCGCTCTTCGGCGCCGATGCCGGGATATGCGCCTTGCGTGTCGACGAATGTGATCACGGGAAGACCGAAGCGGTCGGCTATTTCATAGAGGCGACAGGCTTTCCGATTTCCTTCGGGATGCGCCTGACCGAAGTTGCGCGTGACTTTTTCTTTCGTGCTCCGGCCTTTTTGATGGCCCACGACGACGACGCTCTTGCCGCGAAATCGAGCCAATCCGCCGATGATCGCGGGGTCGTCGCCGAACCGGCGATCGCCGTGGAGCTCGACGAAGTCGGTCATCATCGTCTCGATGTAGTCGAGCGTGTACGGCCGATTCGGATGCCGCGAGAGCTGCACCTTCTGCCAAGGCGTGAGCGTCGCGAAAAGCTCGCGAGCAAGCCGCCCCGTCTTCTCCTCGAGCCTTTTCAGCTCGTGCTCGAGCGCGCGATCGGATCCGGGCCCGGATTCAATCGCCGCCTTCTTGAGCTCACGCACGCGCGTGACGAGCTCGACGACGGGCTTCTCGAAGGGCAATACGAACGCGGCCATCTACGGTGCGGGTTACTTTACCCGATTATCCCACTGCCGAGGCAGCCGACGGTTTCTCGCGCTTCACGTTGTAAATTCGCAGCGGCTTCTCTTTGCCTTTGAGCGATGCCGCAGGAAGCTCGTCGTACTCGAAACGATTTCCCAGCCGTGCGAGCGTCGATTCGCTCACGATGATTTGTCCTGCCGCCGCGATGCCGCAGAGGCGCGCGCTCGTGTTCGCGGTGTC
>JAICXU010000658.1 GCA_025934595.1 Polyangiaceae bacterium
CGTCCGAGTCTCCCGACAAGAGGCGCAGCGCGCGCGCGTTTTCGTCGTGCACGGGGCGCACCGTCACGGCGTGCATCGGCGCGTCGAGGACGCCGCTCGCGGGCGCGAGATCGATCTCGCCTCGTTCGACCTTCGTCACTTTGTAGGGACCGAGCCCGTCGAGCTTGCCGTTCGGCGACGGCGCCGAGAACGCTTGATCTGCCCTTAAAATAGGCACTTCGAGATCGGTGAGCAGCGTGGCGTGCGGCCTCTTCAGCGTGATGATCACGACATTCGGGCCTTCTGCGTGCGCCTCGGCGATCGGCTCGACGACGCGCGCGTGTCGAGATCCCACGCGAGGATCCGCGAACGCCCGCAAGGTCTCGACGACGTCGCGCGCTTCGAACGGCGCGCCGGAATGAAAACGCAGATCGGGCTCGAGCTCGATCTCGAGACGTTCGTCGCCGAGCCATTGCCATCGTCGCGCGAGATAGGGCAACGGCTCGAGCGTCTTCGGATCGAGGCGGACGAGGCCCGCGTGGATCATGCGCGTGACGCGAAGACCGACGGCGTCGACCGCGTAGCGCGGGTCGAGCGTCTCGGCGTCCGACGACACGACGATCTCGAGCGGACGATCCGCCGGATGCGCGTGTGTCGGTCCTCCGCAGCCGAACGCCACCAGCGCGAATGCGAGCCAAATTCTGCGCATCGGTAGCGACGCTAGCATCGGGACGTCCGTTCGGGCTAAAGAGCGTGGGGATGGCGTTCCGTATGCACATCGCTCGGGCTCCTTGGAAGCGAGCAAGCCTGCTCGCGCTTCTTGTGGGCTCGCTGCTGATCGCGCGCGACGGCGCCTCGCAGGACGTGAGCCCGACGCCCGCCGCTTCCGCGACGGCCTCGGATCCGGATCTCGCCGCCGCCATTCAGAAGCTCCTTTCCGATCCGCAACTCGCAGACACCCAGATCGCGGTCGCCGTTCTCGACGTCGGCACGAACAAGATGCTCGCCGCAGCCAACGAGCACGCGGCGATGAATCCCGCGTCGAACGCGAAGCTCTACACCGCCGCCGCCGCGCTCTCGCTCGTGCACGGCGATCATCGCTACGAAACCGTGCTGCTCGGATCCGCGCATGATCAGGAAGTGACCGGAAATCTCGTGCTTCGCGGTCACGGCGACCCGTCGCTCGAAACGAAAGATCTCTTCGCGATGGCGGAGGATCTGCACGGACAGGGGCTCCGCCGCGTGACGGGCGACATCATCGTGGACCAGCGCAACTTCGACGAACAGACGACGCCGCCGGGCTTCGATCAAAAGCCGAACGAGTGGGCCGCATTTCGTGCGCCGGTCTCCGCCGTCGCGTTGAACGAGAACACGCTCACGCTCACGGTGCGTCCGGGGGCGGCGGGAGAAGCGGCGCATTGTTCGTTCGATCCTCCTGGACTCGTGGACGCGGACGGCAGCGTCATGACCGGCGACGACGGCGCCGACACGGTGGGGCTCGAGCTCGCGGGCTCCGGATCGCGCATGACCGCGAAATTGAGCGGCAAAATAGGCTCGGATTCGCGTTACGCGCGCTACACGCGGCGCGTGGAAGATCCCACGTTGCTCGCGGGCTTCGCGCTGAAAGCGATGCTCGACGAGGTCGGCATCAAGGTCGCCGGCGACGTGAAGAGCGGCCCGGGCAAAGCCACGAGCATTCTCGCGAAGCATCAATCGCGGCCGCTCTCCGAGCTCCTCTACCAGCTCGGCAAACAGAGCGACAACTTCTACGCCGAGATGATCTTCAAATCGATCGCGGGCGAGATCAGAGGCCGGCCGGCGAAGAGCGCGGACTCGGCCACGCTCGTCACGCACTGGGTGAACAAAATCGGCGCCGGCGACAACGGGCTCGTCATCAAAAATGGGTCGGGCCTCTACGACTCGAATCGCGTGACGACGTTCAGCGTCGTCGAGCTTCTCCGCGCTGCGTGGCTCGATCCTTCGATTCAGCCCGAGTACGTGTCGCAGCTCTCCATCGGCGGCGTCGACGGCACGCTCCACAAACGCTTTCACGATTTGCGATCACGCCGCGTGGTTCGCGCGAAGACCGGCACCCTCGACGACGTCGCCGCGCTCTCGGGATACGTGAGCGCCGGTCCGGGCAAGAGCCCCATCGCGTTTTCGATTCTCGTGAATCATGCGCAGGGCAAAGTCGGTGAAGCACGGCCCGCGATGGATCGCCTCGTCGACAAAATCGTCGAACGCTACGCGCCGCCTTGAGCCATCGTCGATCCCCGCGCGATCAGATTCGCGAGAGCACGCGTACGACTTGCGACTCGTCGACGTCGTCATTTTCGAGGTCCATCTCGGAGAGCTCGTATTTCGTGCGGATGCCGCTCTCGAAGTAGCCGTGCTCGCCGCAATCGCGCGACTCACGTGCGCCGTCGCGAAACGAAATCGAGCCACATTTACGGCAAACGATGACTTTGTCCTGGTAGTCGAGCGGTCGTGAGACGTAGTCGCACGCGAGGAGCGACAGCACGCGATCGGCGAGGCGTTGCGGTGCGAGCTCGTTCGGCGCGAGCCCCCGCACGCCGCGCTCGTCTTCGATGCGGGCGAGGGTGCCGCGACTCTGCAGTCTCCAGAGGAAGGTCTCGGCCGATGGGTCGCCATGCTCGAACGCCTGGGCGATGCCGAGCGCTTCTTCGCGCGCCTCCCACAT
Source organism: Polyangiaceae bacterium (assembly GCA_025934595.1). Taxonomy (GTDB): domain Bacteria; phylum Myxococcota_A; class Polyangia; order Polyangiales; family Polyangiaceae; genus JAICXU01. Next base: position 2,681 of record JAICXU010000658.1, read on the forward strand.
GATCTTCACGACGTCCGGCTCGTGCACGGGTCCCGATGCTTTCGCGGTCGGAAAAATTCCGGAGCCCTGGCGCGCGCTTCGCGATTCGATTTCGGCGCGCGACAAGCGCAGGAGCGACAGCGGGTGATACGCATCCACGAGCCAGTGCGCGAGCTCCTCTTTTGCCCAGCCGTGACGCACGCCGCGCACGAAGTCGATGGCCACGCTCCGGCACGCGTCGGCGACATCCAAGACGCGGAAGCCGCGCATCAAGCGAGTGCTCTGACGAGTCGCGAGCATGGGTTGCTCGGATGTTTTGCAACGCGCAGGCCGTGGCACGAATTTCATGAAATGCCGTAAAA
>JAICXU010000812.1 GCA_025934595.1 Polyangiaceae bacterium
AATTTGTTGCAGACGATTCACGTCGCCGGTGACGGGCGCATCGGTCTCGACGATGTCGAGCTCGACCTCGATCGACTTCGCCTGAAAGCTCGGTTGCAGCGACTCGACGACATCGCTGACGACCTTCGTCAGATCGCACGGCTTCAAATCGAGATGCGATTTGCCCGTCATCATGCGCGTGACGTCGAAGAGATCCGAGATGAGCTTGCTCTGCGTCTTCGCATTGCGCTCGATGGTCTCGATTGCGCGCGCGCGTTGCTCGTCGGCGATGTCGCCGGTCATGAGGAGCTGCGCCCAGCCGAGGATCGCGTTGAGCGGCGTGCGGAGCTCGTGAGAAACGGTGGCGAGAAAAGCGTCTTTGCTGCGATCCGATTCTTCGGCTTTTTGACGGGCGGCGCGTTCGCGGCCAAACACCACCGCGAGCGCGTCCTCGGCTTTGCGGCGCTCGTCGATGTCAGTCGCGATCGTAATTCGCCCCTTTTTATCGGGCTCTCGTGCGCTTCGGAGCAGGTGCCATCGGTACTCGCCGTCGGAGCGGCGCAGGCGAAGCTCGAGCTCGTACGAGTCGGGCTGCCGCACGCGCTCGTTTTCGAAAATGACCTTCGCGCGATCGTCGGGATGGACGAAGCCGCGCGTTTGGAGACCGCGCGCGCCGGCGAGCCCGCACCCCGCGTACTCGAGGAACGCGCGATTCGAGTAGTACGTCTCGCCATTCTCGCGATCGGCCCAGATCGGAATCGGCAACGTCTCGGTGAGATTTCGATAGCGGAGCTCGAGAGAGAGAATTTGCTGATCGTGAATCAGCTTCGCTTGCTGTTTGATGAGACGCGTTTTTTGATAGAGGTCGACGAACACGGAGACCTTGCTCCGCAAGATCGCCGCGTCGAAGGGCTTCACGATGTAATCGACGGCGCCAGCTTCGTAGCCGCGATGCACGTGCGAGCTCGCGTCGTGATACGCGGTGATGAAGATGATCGGAATGTGCGCGCTTCGCTTGCGCGACCGGATCATCTCCGCAGTTTCGAAGCCATCCATCCCGGGCATCTGCACGTCGAGGAGAATGAGCGCGAAGTCTTCGGCAAGAAGCGCCTTCAACGCTTCTTCGCCGGACTGCGCCTTCACGAGGCGATGTCCGAACGGCGAGAGGATCACCTCGAGCGCGAGAAGATTTTGCGGATGGTCGTCGACGAGAAGAATTCGCGGCGACTCGAGATCGTCCTCGCTCATTGAAGAATAACTAGCAGCCACGGGCAATCACGCCTGTGGCATTGTTCCCCGCGAAGCTCTAGCGTGACGACTTTGCATCGCCCATCATCTGATGGTGAGCTCGTCATCGACGTGAGATGGGCCCGCGACATCCGCTGCTTCTTTTTCCAGCATGGATCGCTCACGCTCGCTATTCACTTCGCCGCGCAGCGTCACGCGTCCGTTCAAGGTTTCGATCGAGATCTTTTTCGCGGTGAAGGAGAGCGCGCTATTCGACTCCACCGATTTGCGGATGCGCGACGTGGTTCTTTTGTCCGCTTCGCTCGGAGACAGCTGCGTCGCGGCGGCAGTCGATCCGTTTTGCATGCTGTCGAGCGTTCCGCCTTGTACGTCCGACGAGTTGTGCGGCGCGGGACCCGTCGTCGTATCGGACAGCGCGCTCGCACCGTTCGGCGATCCCTCCATCGTCGAGATCGGGCCGGGGCCGCCCGGCTGCGAATCCGGTTGGCGTGCCGGCGGGAGAACGTCGTGCGTCGGCGTGCTGCCGTCGTTGTTCGGCGCCGTCGTCTTGGGCATCGTGCCCGATGTCGTCGTGACGGTGGATGGCGGGCGCGTCGTCCTTTCGTTCGCGCAGCCCGTCACGGGCGCGAGTAGGACCGTGGATGCCACGGCGCTCCAGAAAAATAGGTGTTTCATGATGCATGTACCTCCGAGTACTCGCCGATTTTCACGGCAGACGCGCGGCCCGTCTCCGCTTCGAACGCGACGGCGAGAACGAGCGCGTCTTCGGCGATGCGTAAGTGCCCGCCGATCACATTCAGCCCCAGCGCGCGCGGATTGACGAAGGCGGCGGGCAAGTCGAAACGATTCGTCAGCATCGTCGTGAAGTCCCACGACAGGCGCAGCTCGTTTCGCGCGAGCTCGCGATTGATCACGTCGGTGATCGTGTCGTCGACGAGGTCGGGGATCGCCGCCACGTCGACATGCTCCACGTCGAGCTTGATCTCGAGCGTGTCTCCGCCGACGCGCTTGTCGATCTCGGGTCGCACGCGAAGACGCAAGCTGTGGAGCTTCACGGGCACCTTCACGCCGAGCACGGGCCACGAGAGCTGTCCGCTGCAGACGATGTGCACGCCCACCGTCGGAATCAGGTAAATCTCCCGCGGATCGGTGAGCCGCAGGAAGCCGCCCTTGTCGCCGAGACGAATCTCG
>JAICXU010000114.1 GCA_025934595.1 Polyangiaceae bacterium
AGAGACGACGATGATGGGCGCGGCGCTCCATTCCCGCACTTCTCGCGTCACTTCCATGCCGTCGAGATCGGGCAATCCGAGATCCAGAACGATGAGATCCGGCGTGTACGACGAGGCTTGCCGCAAACCCTCCGCGCCGGTCGTCGCCTCGATCACGCGGTAGCCTTGCGCCGAAAGCGAGACCCGCATGAACTTCAACATCTGCGCCTCGTCTTCGATGACGAGCACGGTGGACTTGTTCTCGCTCATGGCGCTCTCACGGTGGGCTCATGCGAGCGCGCATCGTCCGTCGGTGCGTCGTCACTTCGAATGGGCAACGTGAAATGAAACGCGGCTCCTCCGCCTTCTCGTTCTTCGACCCAAATTTTTCCGCCGTGGGCCGTGATGATTCCACGGCAGATGGTGAGACCGAGACCGACGCCACCACCTTCGCTCTCGCGTCGTCGATAGAACTTGTCGAACACGCGCTCCGCATCCTCGCGTGGAATCCCCGGACCGTGGTCGGCGACGACGGTCTCCACGACGTCGTCCTTGGCGCACGCCGAGATTTCGATCGTCGCGTTCGCGGGGGTGTACTTCGTCGCGTTCTCGAGCAGATTGATGATCACTTGCTCGACGAGCGCCGAGTCCATCGGCACGAGGGGCAAGTCGTCCGGCAGCGCGGTCTCGATCGATCGTGAAATGAGCTTGTTTTCCAGTCGATTCAGCGCCGCGCCCACGACCTCCTCGACGGGCGCAAGCTCCTTGTTCGTCTTCAGCGCGCCCGCTTCGAGCCGCGTCATGTCGAGAAGATTTCGCACGAGACGATTCAATCGCTCGGCTTCTTCGTGAATCGTCGTGAGGAGCTCTCGTCGCGTGGCTTCGTCCGACGGCGCCCTCCGATCGAGCAATGCGCTCGCTGCGCCCGTCACGACCGCGAGCGGGGTTCGAAGATCGTGTGACACGGAGCTGAGGAGCGCATTGCGAAGCTGCTCGGTCTCCACGCGAACGCGCGCGCGCTTGGCTTCGTCGGCGAGCTCGGTGCGCTCCAGCGCGGAGCCGATCAAACCCGCGAAGGTTTCGAGCAGTTGACGCTCGTCAGGATCGCGAAGGGGGCTCGTGTCCTTCGCGTACACGCCCAAGACGCCCGCGCGGCCTCGTGCGCCGTTCAGCGGGACGTAAAGAGCGCGTGACGAAGACAGCGTGTCGGTCGTCGCGCCCGCCGCGCGCCCGTGGGCCCATACCCAATTCGCGACACCGAGATCGTCTTCGTCCGCCGTCGAAAATGTGTCTTCGTCGGCGAGCACGGCGCGTAAGCCGTTCGGCGCGTCCGGCATCAAAACCACTATTTTTGCCGCGAATGCTGCGCGTAGGTGGCGCGCCGCCGATTCGAGCAGCGCCTCGCGTGACGAGGCTTGGCCGAGCTCGCGGCTGATCGCGTAGAGGCTCGCGTTCCGTTGCTCGCGCCTTCGCGCCGAGTCGGCTTGGTCGCGAATGCGGCGTGTGAGATGGCTCACGATGATCGCCACGACGAACATGACGGCGAAGGTGACGGCGTGGTGAAGATCGCTGATCGCGAAGCTGTAGTACGGAGGAACGAAGAAAAAATCGAACGCGACGACGCTGGTGATCGCGGCGAAGATCGAGGGCCCATATCCGAACCGCGTGGCGACGAGCAGGACGCCGAGGAGAAAAATCATCACGACGTCCGCGATCTCTCCGCGCGGGAGAACGAGCCTCGCGAACGTCGCGGACACGAGCACGATCGCGCTGCTCGCCAGATATCCGCGCGCTTCGAAGCGCTCGGCACCGGTGCGATCGGTGGCCCGCGTCGGAGAAATCTCACCCTGACCCGAGATCACGTACACGTCGATTTCCGCGCTCGAACGGACGACGGCGTCCAAAAAAGGAACCTTCACGATGTCTCGCCAGCGCGAGTGTGTCGGTTTTCCGAGCACGATCTTCGTGACGTTGCGCTTGCGTGCATAGCGCACGGTTTCCTCTGCCGCGTCTTCGCCTCGAATCGTCACGGCGTCACCGCCGAGCTGTTCGACGAGCCGCATGTTCCCAGCGAGCCGATCGCGATCGGCGCGCGTCATGCGCAATGCGGAAGGCGTCTCGACGTAGACTCCGACGAGCTCGGCGTGCAGGCTCGTGGCCATTCGCCTGGCGGCGCGGACGAGTCGAGCGGAGTGCGGACTCGGCGAAACACAGACGAGAACGCGCTCCCCGGCATGCCACGTGGGCAGGATTCCGTGCGCCACCTTGTAGCCGCGCATCTGCGCATCGACGCGTTCCGCGGTGCGACGAAGCGCGAGCTCGCGAAGCGCGATGAGATTTCCTTCTTTGAAGAGCTGATCTTTCGCGCGCTCGGCGTGCGGCAAGAGATACACCTTCCCCTCCGCCAAGCGCTCGAGGAGGTCTTCCGCCGGAAGATCGACGAGGCGCACTTCGTCGGCTTTGTCGAACACCGCGTCGGGGATCGTCTCGTGCACGACGACGCTCGTGATCTGCGCGACGACGTCGTTCAAGCTCTCGAGATCTTGCACGTTGAGCGTCGTGAACACGTCGATCCCCGCCTCGCGCAAATCCTCGACGTCTTGCCACCTTTTCGCATGAAGCGATCCCGGCGCATTCGCGTGCGCGAGCTCGTCGACCAAAAGGAGCTGTGGCTTTCGGGAGAGGGCGGCTTCGAGATCGAGCTCCCACCGCACGACTCCGCGAGGATCGATCGATCGCCGCGGCAAAATCTCGAGACCCAAGAGGAGCTCACCGGTTGCATGTCTGCCGTGCGTCTCGACGATTCCCGCAACGACGGCTTTTCCTTGTTCCATCTCGCGGCGTGCCGCTTCGAGCATCGCGTACGTCTTGCCGACACCGGGCGCCGCTCCGAAAAAAACCGTGAGCTTGCCTCGCGCCGCCATCCTCGCATCATGGCATCGATCGCGACGGCCGGTCAGAAAGGCCTCCGCCGGCGAATCTTGATCCTTTCTTAACGCGAACGCCGGCATGGTCGCGCGCGGTGCGCTGCAAGCCCGGGCTTGTTCTGGCCATTTCGATCCTTTGCGCGACTACGCGCGCGAACGCGCAGGACGCGCCGCAGCATCCTCTCGTCGTCACGCCGCTCGGATACGTAGAGGCCTACTACGCCTACAACTTCAATCGACCCTCCAACGGCATCACGAATTTTCGAGGATTCGACAATCGGCACAATACCTTCACACTCCAAAACGTAGCTCTCGGAGCAAACTTCACCGCCGGTCCGGTCGGCGGACGCATCATCCTCCAAGTGGGAAGCGAGCCGAGCACGTACTACGCAGGAGAGCCGAATTTGCCGGGATCGAACGGCGCGAATGCGAGCAACGGAGATCTCTGGAAATATCTCCAGGAGGCTTTCGTGACCTATGAGGCACCGGTAGGTCGCGGATTGCTTTTTCAGCTCGGCTTGTGCGCTTCACCCATCGGCTACGAGGTCTTCGCCGTCAAAGACAATTGGAATTGGTCGCGCTCGAATCTCTTCTACGCGTTGCCGTTCTACCATACGGGGCTCCGCGCGACCTACGCGTGGACCGATCAGTGGGCGACCACCGTGAGCGTCTTCAACGGTTGGAACACCGTCGTCGACGACAACCAAGAGAAGAGCGTCGAGGCGCAGGTCAATTACAAGATCCAAGACAAGCTCCAAGCGCAGATCCTCTACTTCGGCGGCGTCGAGCGAAGCTCCGGTGCTCCGGAAGGCCCCTACTGGCGAAATCATTTCGATGCGTTCGCGCAGTACGACGCCGCGAAATGGATCTCGTTCGCCGGCGAGGCCGACTACGGCTGGGAGCCGAATCGCTTCGGAACGGCGAAATGGGCCGCGGGAGCGCTTTACGCGCGCGCTGAGCCCCTCACGCACGTCTTCGTGGCCGTGCGCGGCGACGAATTCCACGAGGACGCCGCGACGAACGCGCGAGGATCGAGCGCCCCGCTTTTTTGGGGTGGCGTCACATGGGTGTCGTCGGGGACCGCCACCCTCGAAGTGAAACCTCACGATCAGATCTCCATTCGGCTCGAATATCGACACGACCTTGCGTCGTCCTCGCTCTACTTCGGACGCAACGTGCAAGGTGACGGCACGAACGCCAATCCATTCGTCGCGAACGCGCGCACAGAAGACACGTTGCTGCTCGGTGCGACGGCGTGGTTTTGATCTTCAGGTGGTGGCCGCGCAGGCTGGCGCGTCGAGAAGCGCGACGTGAGTGATCATCGCAGAACGCCGTGCGCAAAATCGATGATCGCGCGCGTCGTTCGCTCCTGCTCGTCTCTCCACGGCGCGTGACCGTTGCCCGGTAAAATGAGGAGCTTCGTGATCGCCTTCGATTCGTGCTCGATGGCTTCAATCTGCGCGAGCGCGCCGTACGGATCGTCCTTTTCTTGGATCAAGAGCATCGGGACGCGGATCTTCGGCACGAACGATTCGATGTTCCACGATCGAAAATTCGGATCGAGCCAGATTCGATTCCAACCCCAGAACGCTCGCTCGACGTCGCGGTGATGCTTCGCGAGGCGCGATTTGAGCGGGCTCGAATCGAACGCGTCGCCGGCGAGCGCGATGCTGCGCGTGGAAACATGCTCGACGAAGACGTGCGGCGACATGAGCGCGATCCCCTTGAGGCCCGGGGTCGCATGCTCACTTCCTGCGTAGAGGATCGCGATCGACCCGCCGTCGCTGTGACCGACGAGAACGAAATCCCGCAAGCTCGTTTGCTCGATCACCGCAGGCAAGACCGCGTGTGCTTCTTCGTGCATGTAGGAGACCGGGCGCGGCAGGATGGCGTCGTCCGATTGGCCGTAACCGAAGCGGCTGAACGTGAGGACGCCGAGCTTCGATTCCTCGGCGAGCTTCGCGGGCCAATCACGCCATGCGCTCACCGAGCCGAGCCCTTCATGGAGCAACACGATCGTCGGCGTCGACGCGGGGCCCGGTCCGTACCATGCCGCCTCGAGCTTTCGATCGCCGATGCGAATGTCGAACGAGCGCGCCGGCTCGTAGCGTGCGGAAGCCGGGTCAGCCACGAAGACGAAACCTCTGTATTTTCCCTGTTGCCGTCTTCGGGAGCTCGGTCACCATTTCGATCCAGCGCGGGTACTTGTACGGCGCGAGCTTCTCTTTCACGAAAGCTTTCAGCTCGATGACCAGCGAGTCGCTCGCACGCGCGTGATCTTTGAGCACGACGAACGCCTTCGGCTTCACGAGCCCATTCTCGTCCGCATGTCCGACGACCGCGCATTCGAGCACGGCCTCGTGCGATGCGAGCGCCGACTCGACCTCGAACGGTGACACCCAGATGCCGCCGACCTTGAGCATGTCGTCTGCGCGACCGGAATACGTGTAGTAACCCTCCGCGTCGCGCACGTAGCGATCGCCGGTCCGCGTCCAGGGTCCGTGGAAGGTCGCGAGGCTTCGCTCGCGTTGATTCCAATACATCGTCGCTGCGGTGTTGCCGGCGACCCAGAGCGATCCTTCTTCGCCGTCGGCCACGAGCTCGCCGCTGTCGTCGACGATCTTGAGCTGATAACCGGGGACTGGCTTTCCGCTCGTTCCGTAGCGAACGTCGCCCGGACGATTCGAGAGAAAAATGTGGAGCAGCTCCGTCGATCCGATGCCGTCCAAAATGTGCGAGCCGGTCTTCGCGTGCCACGCGTCGCCGACGTGTTTCGGAAGCGCCTCTCCTGCGGACGTGCTCACGCGGAGAGACTTCGAGGCCGCGAACGAATCGCTCGCGAGGAGCGACGCAAAAAGCGTCGGAACCCCGCAAAAAATAGATGGATCGTGCGCTCTCATCATCCGCGCGACGACCGCGGGCGTGACGCGCTCGGCAGTGAGGAGCGATGTGGCGCCTACCGAAAATGGAAACGTCAGCGCGTTGCCGAGCCCGTAAGCAAAAAATAATTTAGCTGCAGAATACACACGATCGCTCTCGTGAATGCCGAGCACGCCTTGCGCGTAGTACGCCGCGGTTCGCATCAAGTGAGCGTGAAGATGCACGGCGCCTTTCGGCGCGCCGGTCGATCCCGACGAGTAGAGCCAAAACGCGACGTCGTCCGGCGTCGTCGCTGCCGCTTCGAGATCGTCGGACGCGTTCTTCATCTCGTCCTCGAGCATGCGATGCGTTTTCGGATCCCCGCCGAGCGGCGTGGATGCGACGACGAGCGTTACCGTCCCTCCGCATTTCGCGATCGCGGCTTCGATCTTCGGCAGGAGCGCGTCGCTCACGACCGCGACGCGCGCGCGGCTGTCTTCGAGCATGTACGCGTAATCGTCTGCGGTGAGCAACGTGTTCACGGGCACCGGCACGGCGCCGATCTTCATCGCGCCGAGGAACGTGGCGATGAAATCGATCGTATCGAGCATAAAGACGAGCACGCGCTCTTCCGGCGCGACCCCGAGCATACGCAGCGCATTTCCTGCTCGATTCGTGCGCCGCGCGAGATCGCGATAGGAAATGCGTTCGCGATCGTCGACGACCGCGATCTTGTCGCCACGACCTTCGGCCACGTTGCGATCGAGCAAGTCGATCGCCGCGTTGTACGCTCGCGGAAACACGACGCGCGGCGGAGACGACGTGAGATCTGTGACCGAAAAATCCATCGGTCGCATCTTACGTCGACTCGCCGCGCGTGCGTACGAGACGAAAAAACGAGCTTACTTCTGTCGCGGAGCCGGCTCGAACGGCGCGATCACGCCACCGAACGGATCTTGAATGACGCAGAACTTACCGATGCCCGGCACCGGAACTTCTTCCATCAAGATCTTCGCGCCGAGACGCTTCGCACGATCGCGCGCGTCGCCGAGCTTCTCGACCGCGACGTACGAGAGCCACGACGGATGAACGCCGGGCTGCTCCATGTACGACGCGACTTGTGCATCGCCAGCCGCGAAATACGGCATGCCGGGCGCGAACTCTTTGACCTCCCAGCCGTAGACCTTCGTGTAGAAATCGACGGCCGCTTTCGTGCTCGTCGTCGACAGCGACTCCCAGCAGAACTCGCCGAGCTTCGGATCGGCCGGGTCCTGATCGCCTTGCGCGCTCTTGAACGGCATCGTGACGGCGCCTTGTCCGTCCGCGATCACCGCGAAGCGACCGACGTTCGGAATTTCCATCGGCTCCTTGAAGACCTTGCCGCCGGCGCTCGTCGCTTTCTTCGCGGTCGCATCGACGTCGGCGACGGAGACGTAGCCGCCCCAGAACGTGGGCATGCCTTTTTCGGCCGGCCAAATGCCGCCGATCTGTTTGTCGCCCGCGTGCACGAGATAGTACTTCGCGCCGCCGCCCATGTCGGTCTCTTTGATCTTCCAGCCGAAGAGCTCGCTGTAGAAGGCCACTGCTTTTTGCGGATCGGTGGTCGCGAGCTCGCGCCAAACGAATCGACCGTGCGTGAATTTCGTCGTCATGTGTTTGCTCCTTTTCGAAATCGGGCGCGAACTATGACGCTCGTCATATTTTTCTGTCAACGCACGCCGCGTATCCGGAGCTCATTTCCTGACAAGCCCTTGTCGAATTCAACGGCAGCGCGTGCCGTGGGCTTCTTCACGCGGCCGCGAGCCGCAGCTTTTCTTCCTGATTGCCTGCGAAAAATTGCCGCAATTTTTCCCGCATTTCGTCGATTCGCCGCGTCGTCGCGTATTCGCGTTCGATGCGTCGCACGAATCGCGCGGCCGTCGAATTCGCGAGGCGATAGCGCATGCCGAGCTCGCTCGCTTCGGAGTGTACGAAGCTCACTGCTTCATAGAGCCGCTGGCGAAGTCGCACGCTCTGCGTGACATCGAACGCGCCTTCGCGTGATGCGGTCGCCGCAGCGAGCACGACGTACTTGTCGACCTCGGCTTGCATCTCGAGCTCGAGATGACTGGTCGCTCGCTCCGCACGCGCGCGCTCGGCGAGCATGACGAAGTGGCTCACGCCCTCGATGATCTGGCAGAGCGCATCGAGATTTTCTTCATCAGCGCGCAAACCCGTCGCGCGTCCTGAGTCGCGCAATTTCGGAATGCGAAGCGCGATTTCCAATCCGTCTTCGTCCTCGCGAACGAGCAGCGCCTC
>JAICXU010000224.1 GCA_025934595.1 Polyangiaceae bacterium
CGACGATCAAGAAGAGCGCAAAGGCGACGATGAGAAAGTCGACGACGGAACCTGCGAGATCGCCGTACTTCAAAAGAACGACGTTCTTCGGATCCGCAGATGCTCTCAGCACGTAGCCCGCTTCACGCCAGTCACCGGCCGGCGTCGCGAGCGCAACGAACGGCATGATGATGTCGGCGACGAGAGCGCTGATGATCTTCTGGAAGGCACCGCCGATGACGACGCCGACGGCGAGATCGATGACGCTGCCTTTGAACGCGAATTTTTTGAAATCCTCTAGAATGGCCATGTCGCTCAGGGGCTCCCGTTTTGTGTGGCGTCATTTCCGCTCGGTGAATTCGTCGTCGGCGTCGCATCCGGCGGTACGGAAGACGGAGCGGGCTGCGGAGAAGCTTCGGGCGACGCATCCTGCGCGGGCGCGGACGCTGGCGCGCTCGGGCTCGTCGAGCACGGAGCGGGTGTCGCCTCCGGGCACGGGCACTCGTCTTTCTTCGGCTCGGGAACGTCGCTGAACGCGTAGATGAGGTTGAACGTCGTCGTCGTGTCGAGATCCCTCTTCCCAGGAAGCGGATCGTGATCGTAACGAGCCGTGAAACCGAGACCGAAGGAGAAGCCGCCACCGAGATTCGCCGCGACGAGCGCGTCGTAATTGAGACGGTAGCGCGTCGAATCGATGAAGCTCTGGAGGTACTCGAGCCCCGTCGTCAGCGAGACCTCCTTGTTGAACGCGTGCTTGAATCCCGCGAAGAGTCGCACCGAGTGGTCCGCCTTCGTCTTGTCGAGGAGCACCGGATTTCCGTTTGCATCGAGTTGACGAATCGGCTGCCCGGTCGCGGGATCGGTGACCGGATTGCCGCTCGCATCGGTCTCGTAGACGATGCGATCCGCGTTGCGTCGGATGTCGTACTGGAAGTCGTAGCCAGCTTCACCCCAGAGCTGCGTCGTCTTCTCGTTGACGAACAGATATTTCACACCGGGATCGACGTTCACACGAAAGTCCAAACCTTGGAAACGATCGTAGCGACCCGTAGTGATGAGAAAGACGGAGAGCCGATCCAACAGATAGCGATCGTAGCGAAGACGCCCTTGCAGATTTTCGCTGGTGAGCACGGAGTCATGCCCTCCTGGCGCGCCTTGTCCATAGTTGCCGAGGAGTGATGCTCCGAATCCGTTCATACCGCGACGTAGATCGAGGGCGCCGTTGACCGTACCCGCAAGGAGCTGTGAGTTACCGGTCGACCACTGTCCGCCCGCCGACACGGTCGCCGTCGTGGTGTTGACCGGGTCGGACTTCATGTCGGGCGCGGCATCGCTCGCCGACGGCGCTGCGACCAAAGCCTTCGCATCCGGCGGTGGCGCACCAGTAGGATCCGCTGGCGCGTCGGACGGCGCGCCCTGGGCGAATGCACTCGTAGTTAGGAAGGTGAGAGAACCAACGATGCAAATGGCGAAGTATCTCATGTCGAAGTACCGTCTTTGGCTTTCATGGTGAGTTGGAGGAGTGGGTAGTTGGCGCGCTACCTATCGATGTGGAATTCGACCCGGCGATTCGCGGCTCGGCCCTCTGCGCTGGAGTTGTCGGCGATGGGTTTGTCCTGACCGAAGCCGCTGCTCGAGAGACGGCCTTTCTCGATGCCGTGCTTGACGAGCCAGCTCACGACCGCCTGCGCGCGCTGCGCGCTGAGCGCCTTGTTGTGCGCGGGGCTACCCGTGTTGTCGGTGTATCCTTCGACGCTGACCTTCGTGATCTCGGCGTGCGTCTGTAGGACTTTGAGGACGGCCTCGAGCACGTCATCGCTGTCCTTCCCGGCGACGAGCTCCGCGCTGTTGGTCTTGAACTTGACCTGATCGGTGATCCTGATCTGGCCGTTTTGGACGAATGCCTTGGGGCATCCGTTCTTCGAGGGATCCGGATCCGCTGCGCCCGCTTCGTTCGGGCAAGCATCGACGTCGTTCTTCACGCCATCGTGATCGATGTCGTCGGGGCATCCGTTGAATTTTGGATTCGAGGACACGACGCCCGCTTCGTCGGGGCACGCATCCTTCGCATCCGCGATACCGTCGCTATCGCGATCGGCAGGACATCCGTTTTTCTTCGGATCGTCCGACGGACCGCCCGCGACGTTCGGACAAGCGTCCTTCGAATCGGCGATGCCATCGGCATCGGAGTCGGCCGGGCATCCGTTTTTCGCCGGATCGTCCGACCGAGATCCCGCTGCATCGGGACACGCGTCGCTGCTGTCGGGAATACCATCGGCATCCCGATCTGCGGGCGGCGCCGGCGGCGGAGGACAGCCGTTCATCGCGGGATCGGCGGACGCGACGCCTGCCGTCTCCGGACAAGCATCCTTCGCGTCTTCCACGCCGTCGCCATCTCGATCTTCGTGTCGTTCGTAGGGGAGAGCCCATTCGACATTGAAGACCGCGCGCGAAACGGGCGCGCCGAGCCCCCTCGTGAATCCGGCGCCGACACCGGCACCGAAACGCAATCCGTTCGCGAGAAAAAGATGGGGACCGAAGAGCCCTTCGACCGGCGTCGACTTCGTTTCGAACGCGGCGCCGTCGCTTACGACGGTGCTGCCGTAGACCTCGGGTCCGATGAGCAGCGCCTTGTCGAATGCGCGCAGGCCGACCGAGCCCCCGAACGTCAGCTCGTTGCCGATCGGGCTACCGTCGAACGCCACGCCCGATCCGCGGTATTGAAATCCGGCGCGCGCAGCATACGCGACCGGGCCGATGTCTCCGGCGACCGAGACGCGCGGCTGGACGCGCACGGCGCCGTCGCTCATGTAGCTCGCCTGATCGCCCGTCGGTAACGAAACCTGAGCGCCGATCGCAGCAGTGAATGGATCTCCGTACTCGCCGAGAACGCGAATGTCTCCCGAGAGTCGTAGATCGCCGAGCGCCTGATCGTGGGGAGTCGCGGAATAGATTTTCCCGTCAGCGAGGCTCGTGCCGGTGTGGCCGAATTCGTAGAGTTGAAACGGAAGATCGGCGGCGACGCGAAATCGATCGAGGAACACGAAGCTCGCTCCTGCATGGAGCACGAGGTCGTTGCGCACGACCGACTCGTTGACGTTGTCGTCTCGGTTGTAGAGGACGAGCGAGCGATAGCTGTAGTCGCCGACGATCCCAATCGCAGGCCGCGCGGTTCCGCGCAGATCGAGCGAGTCGAGCGAGAACCAGTCGCTACCGCGCTCCGACGGCTCGAATCGATCGTGAGCAAAGCCTTCCTGCGCGAATGCGGACGGAGCCAGGCAGAGAAGAACGAGAGTGGACGGAACGACTGCTTTTGCGCGCATCGAAAACCTTTCGAGGATTGGGAAGGGAGTCGCTCGAGGAGCGGCGTCTTCGTGCGTTGAGCAAAACCGGAGCCAACTCGCCCTTGCCACAATCGCTCGAGAATTCGTGCTCGTTTCTTCCTCACGCGGGAGAGATGAGGTCGCGCTACCTCAGCTTCCGGAGAGCCTGCTGCTTGATCGGTGCATCACACGGGCGCGCGTGATGGCGCCGGGCGATGCCCGAGCTCACATGCCGCGGTAGCCGATCGATCCGACGAACCCGGACAGATCCAACTCACCGCCGGCGGTGGTCGCCGTCGTGGTGATGCGATAGCCCGCATCGAGGAACAACGCGCCTGGTCCGACGGGCGTCTCCACACCGACGCGGCCATCGACTCCCGCGAGCGAAGTGTTGTTGCTCCCTCCTGCGGCAGCGCGGAAGAGGATGGGAGCGACACCGAACGTCGGTCGCAACCGACCGGCACCGAGTCGGACGGAGAGCGGGATCGAAACATCCAAGAAGTCGCGCACGTCTTCCGACGTGAGCACGTGCTCGAAGCCGACGCGCCCGCCGACCCGAAGCTCGGAGCTTTTCAATCCTGTGAGGAAGTCGGCTCCGATGCTCGGCTCGAGGTCACCGTCCGACCAATCTCGCGGACCTGTGTGGAGGATCCCGACGCCGAACGACGCGACGAAGGCCACGTTACTCGGCTCGTCTTGCGGCTCCGATCGCGCTCCCGTCCTCGGTGCGATTGCGACAGGGCCCGTGGCGGCCGTTTCGACGCCGTTCACACGGAGAGTCAGCGCGAAACGATTTGCGCCGTTCGCGCAGGTGATCGGGATCGCGAAGCGACCTTCGCCGAGCGCCTGGAGCTCGCCGTGGACGGTTGCCGCGTCGGTCGCAGCGACGCCCACGGAAATGTCGGAAAGGGGGCCGCCATTCCCGTCGACGAGCGTCATGCGCAGCTCGCCGCTTCGCGGGTCGCGCGCGCTCGGACGAAACTCGGCATCTTTCACGCGCGGGTGGAGCGTATCGGCAGGTACGACCGTCGTCGTCGTCGCCGTCGGAGGGTTGTCGAGCGAGCACGTCACGCGATGCTCACGAGTTCGAGAAACCGAAAGCGAGCCATCGATCTTCTGCGGCGGTTTGCCGTCGATGCCGCAGTAAGCACCGCCGGGCGGCAAGGCAAATACGGCCGCGTGGCTCGGCCCCGGTACAACCTGAAGGCCGACGACGCGCGCTTCCGTGGGCGCGGAATACGGTCCTTCGAACTCGTCGCCATCGATGGCGCTCACCCGCGCGAAAAAATCACCTACCGGTAGCTTCTTCGCCACGAGTTGTACGATGTTCGAGGGTACGGTCTCGTCTACCATGAGATCGTGGAACGCGGCGTCGCGCGCGAGCTGTACATGGAAGGCTGCTGCATGCAATGCAGGCGGGCTCACGTCTCGATATTCTGCGGACACGTCGATCGTCGGTTGATCCGTGAGATAGAGCGGGGCGAGCGGCGTCGACCACGCGGGCGCGAGTGGTAGAGGACGCGGCGGCGTCGGCGCGCGCTGAAACTCGGCCTTGCTCCCATATCCGCTGGCAACCGGAACTGTCTTGCCCGACGCGGAGACCGACGAGCTCCCATGATAGACGGCGAGGCGCGTCGCCTTTTTGTCGTCGACCGTGACTTGGGCTTCGCCCGGACCGACCGTGCTGTGAGCGCTACCGCTCCGCACGTCTAGCGAGGGCGCCGTGCTTGCGAGAAACGCGCGCAACTTTCCGCTGACGAGCGAGGCGGAATTGGAGACGCCCACTTTGCTGCGAGAATCTCCCAGGAGCACGACGAGCGATCGCTCCCCGAGCCATAGGTCGGTCTCGTCACGAAAACCGATCTCCGCCGACGATGCGTCCGCCGTCGCGACTCGATTCCCTCGATAGAGCGCGTCGTGCACCTTGCCGGGACGAGGTGCGGGCGCTTCGACGGAGACGCTGTTGCGAACGACTTGGAGTCTCGCGTCCGGCGACTCCGTTCCGCCGGCCGTCGTGGGCGGCGGAATCGTCAGGATGGTTCCCGCCTTCAGGAGATGCGGCGCGGGACCGAGATTCCGATTGTACTTGTGTATGAGATCGTAGCGAGTGCGATCTCCCCACAACTGTTGCGCGAGATCATCGCACCGAACGTCGTGCTCGACCGTGTACTGCACGAGCGTGGGAGCATCGGCATGTGCAACAGCTGAAAACGCGACCGAACAAACTGCGACCGCTAGACCAAATCGTTTCACGTTCTTGCTCTCATCAATCGACGCGCCTTCCGACAAACTTCTTCATCGCCCACGAGTGAGAGCGCGACGTCTGCTGCACCGGCGCGAATGGCCATCGCTGTCTGCGATGCGCCGAGCGCATCGACGATGAAGACCTCTGCCTGCGCGAGCGCCTCCGTCTGGCGAACGGCCCGAGCCCTGGGCAACCCGTCGGGCTCCGCGAGCACGACCACCACCTTGACGTTCAATCCGTCCAACGCCGGTGGCGGCGGCGACGGCGAAGTCCAAATGCGCGCGGCGATGCCGTTCACGTTCAAAGCGTCCCTCAGCGAGGTTGCCCGTTGGCTTCGCGGCATCCAGAGGACGACGAGCTCCTCGGCAACGCTCGGCGATTCGGCGACGGCCGCAGGCAATGCCGTGCCCGTCGGTGACCGCTCACTTCGAGACAGCGATGCCATGCGTTGGCGCTCGCGAATGGCGCGCTCCGCAATCGAATCCGGATCGGTTCCTCTCATCGCCGCGGCGAGCTGATGGCGC
>JAICXU010000629.1 GCA_025934595.1 Polyangiaceae bacterium
AAAAATACGATGCGTAGCCTTCGATGCTCGGCGCGAGATCGACGGCGGGATGCTGGAGGATCGGACCGAGCTCCGAGGCGAACGCGAGACCACCGTTCGGGAGCGTCGCGTAAAAAAGAGGCTTGATGCCCGCGCGATCGCGCGCGAGGAGGAGCCGTCGATCGCGTCCGTTCCAAAGCGCGAACGCGAACATGCCGTTCACGTCGCCGATGCGCGAGACGCCGTGCTCCGAGAGATGCTGCATCAGCGCTTCGGTGTCGCTCTGCGTACGGAATGCGCGCCCGCGCCTTTCGAGATCGGCGCGGAGCTCCATGAAGTTGTAGATCTCGCCGTTGAATACGATCGCGGTCTCGTCGCGATCGGGGCTCTTCATGGGCTGGTCGCCCGTGACGAGATCGATGATGGCGAGGCGGCGATGGCCGAGAGAGGCGCGCCACTCGCCGCTCGCGAGATCCATGACGCCGGATCCGTCGGGCCCACGATGCACGATGCAATCGAGCATGCGATCGATGACGCGAGGCTCGGCGCCGCGCTGGACGTAGCCGGCGATGCCGCACACGGCTATTCGGCCTCGGCGAGCCCGCCGATCGGAACGGCGCGCGCGTGCGCTTCGGCCTTCGCCGGAAAACCGACGCGTTCGGCGATCGTGTAGGCGGTCTTGTTCTGCGATTCGAAGTACGTGCGCACGATGAGCTCCGCGAGCACGCCCGTGCCGAGGAATTGCATGCCCATCAGAAAGCACATGATGCCGATCAAGAAGAGCGGGTTGCGATGCACCCACACGCCTTCGTGGATTTTTTCGTAGAGGACGACGGCGCAGCAAAGGACGCCGAGACCGCCCATGCCCATGCCGAGGCCGCCGAAGACGTAGATCGGCTTCGTCTGGTACCGACGCATGAACCAAATTGTCGTGAGGTCGAGCATCACCTTGAACGTGCGGCGAAGCCCATACTTCGACACGCCCGCGTGTCGCTCGCGGTGATTTACGGGGACCTCGGCGACGCGCGCGCCGAGCGAATCGGCGATGACGGAGATGAAGCGATGCATCTCGCCGTAGAGGCGCATCTCGTCGGTGACGTGCTTGCGATAGACCTTGAGCGAGCAGCCGAGATCGTGGATCTGCGTGCCGGTGATCTTGCGAATGATGTAGTTCGCGATCTTCGACGGCACCTTGCGGAGGACCATTCCGTCTTTGCGATTTTTTCGCCAGCCCGTGACGAAGTCGAACCCTTCGTCGAGCTTGGCGATGAGCAGCGGAATGTCGCGCGGATCGTTTTGCATGTCGGCGTCCATCGTGACGACGATGTCGCCGCTCGCTTCGCGGAAGCCCGCGTCGAACGCCGCCGTTTGCCCGGCATTGCGCCGAAACACGACGACGCGCAGGTGCTCGCGCTCTACGGCGAGCTCCTTGAGGAGCTTCGTGCTGCCGTCGCGGCTGCCGTCATCGACGGCGATGATCTCGTAGGCGCGGCCGCTCTCCGACATCACGCCCTCGATTTCGTCGAGGAGCGGAACGAGGTTTTCGACCTCGTTGTAGATGGGAAGAACGATGCTCACGTCCATGGGCGCGTAGGCCGATTTACCACAGATTTGGCCGACTCGACGTCGCCCGCGGGCGCGATCTATAGTGCGCGCCTCTTGGTCGTGCCGCCCGTCCGATGATCGAGCTCGGCTACTTCGCTGCTCTCGGCGTGATTCTCGTGTTTTCGCACGGCATGGCCGACGACGCGCACGTCCCCGCGCTCGTCGCGCTGCAGCTCGGTCTCGGTGTCGCCCTTTTCGCACGTGCCGATCGCGCGGCGTGGCAGCGTTTGGCGCCCGCGGCTCGCGATGGAGCGCTCGCCGTCGTCCTCGTCGTCTTCACGATCTTCTTGGCGCACGGCACGGAGATGCTTTACGCGACGCGCGGTCCGAAGCTCGAAGGTCTCTTCGACGTCTTGCATTGGTTGCCGGTCGCAGCTGCCGTTGCCGCGGGAGGCGCAGCTTTGTCGCGGAACGCCGTCGGTCGCGCGGTCGGTCTCGCGGGAATCCTCGCAGCGATCGCGATGCTCATTTACGCGCGCGTCCTCGTCCTGGAAACGTCCACGCACCCTTCGATCGACGTGTGGACCTCGAGCCAGCGCGCGGTGGATTATTTCCTCGACGGAAAAAATCCGTACACGCAGAGCTACGTCGACATCTATCACGGCCGCTACGACTACTTTCCGAGCTTCCCGTATCTGCCCGCGTATCTCTACGCGGCGACGCTCGGCGTCTGGCTCGTGCCGACCCTCCATGACGTGCGCGTGTCGCTCCTCGCGTCGGAGGTCGTCGTCGCTCTCTTCATCTTCTTGCTCGGTCGCCGCGAGAAGCTCCCCGTGTTCACGTGCGCGATGCTCGTCGGGGTCTGGCTCTCGATCCCCGTTTGCCTTTTCATCCTCGAGCAAGCGTGGATCGACTCCCTCTTGCTCGTCGGCTTTGCGGGCGCCGCATGGGCGCTTTCGTCGCGTCGTATGATCCTCGCGGGCGTCTTCCTCGGCCTCGCTTGTTCCACCAAGCAATACGCCGTGCTCGGGGTGAGCTTTTTCTACGTGTACGCGTGGCGTGCGCACGGCATGCGTGCCGCGATCAAAATCGTGCTTTCGAGCGCGCTCGTCACCGCTGCGTTCATGCTCCCGTTCGCCGTGCTCGATTTCAAACAGTTCACGAAGTACACGCTGATGTCGTGGGGCGGCGCGCTCCCTCGCACGGATTCGCTGTCGCTGCCCGCGTACCTGGCGCACAAGCATCCGCCTGCGAACGACGAAGCGCTCCGCGACATGTTTCACCCGTTCGCGATCGTGCAGGCAGTGGCATGGCTCGGCACCCTCGCGTGGCTCGCTCGACAACATCGCCCGACGCTGCGGCAGCTTTTTTTGGCCATCGGCTTTGCGACGGGCGTCGTGCTCATGGTGGCGAAGCAGGCCTTCTGCAACTACTACTATTTCATGTCGTTCTTCGTTTTCGCGGCGATGCTCCTCCGTCCGGGGGCTACGCTGCGCCGTGAGGCGACGACATGAGCGACACATCGGCGCGTGCAACCTGGATCGTCACCGGCGGAGTCGGGTTCATCGGCTATCACGTCGTGCGCGCGTTCGCGAAAGAAGGAACGCGCGTCACCGTCGTCGACGACTT
>JAICXU010000160.1 GCA_025934595.1 Polyangiaceae bacterium
GGTGCGGTTCCAACCAGGAGGCACCACGTCGTACCAGCTCGAACGACCTCGCAAGGGACGACCTTGGTGGTACGGCATCGGCGGCTCGGGCGATCACGTCTACGTGTGGGGCGCCGGCGCGCTCCTCGAGTTCGATGGTCGCCGCTTCATTCCATTCTCTCCCGACGCGTCGCTCGACAACGGCGAATCGGTGATCGCGCTCGCCGCGGACAACAAAGACATCGCGATGCTCGTGTGTGGCGATCACATGGGCGCCGTCGCACGCTTCAACGGCCGCAAATGGTCGGCGATCAGCGAGCAACAAGTGCTCGACACCGTGCTCGCCGATCTCGACGTATGGCAACGCGTGCCCATCGTGCTCGCGCGCGACGGCCGCGTATGGCGTGTCGACGCGGACGGCATGCCGCGTCCGGTGATTTGGGATCGCCGCCAAGAAGCCTTCTTGAATTTCGAAGGGTCCGCCGCGCTGCGCGAGGTTCCTCGACCCACCCTCGCGATCCGCGGATTCGACGGTGGCGCGATGGTCGCGAGCGAAGGCGGCGTCATCGTCGTCGGCTCCGGAGATCCCGTTTTCCATTCTGCCGGCGAGACGCGCGACGAGACGCGTATCGCGCGCGTGGGCGGCGCGAATCCCTCATCGGCGATCGTCGCCATGTGCGGCTCGCACGTGTGGACCTTCCAGCGCGGCGAGCTCAGCGTGCTCGACTTGAAAGATTGGTGATGCCGGACCTCCACAAACGTACGAAGCACGAAATCGAAGGCGCCATCTACGAAGGTGCTCTCGCCTTCGCGGGTGGAATGATCGAGCGCTATCGCTTGAAGAACGGGCTCGAGATCTTGGTGATGGCGGACAAGAGCGCCCCCACCGTGAGCTACTTCACCTGGTACAAGGTCGGCTCGCGTCACGAAAAGCCTGGAAAAACAGGCCTCGCGCATCTCTTCGAACATTTGATGTTCAACGAGACGGAGACCATGAAAGCGGGCGAGTTCGACCGCAAATTCGAGGAGAGCGGCGCCGAGACGAACGCCGCGACGTGGTTCGATTGGACGTACTACTACGAGTCGCTGCCCGCCGATCGATTGCCGCTCGCCATCGAGCTCGAGAGCGATCGCATGGCGCATCTCGTCCTCCGCGAGACGCAAGTCGCGAGCGAAAAGGAGGTCGTCGCGAACGAGCGCCGATTCGTCGTGGACGACAGCGTCGAGGGCACGGCGAGCGAGCTCCTCTACAAGGTCGCATTCGAGAAGCACCCGTATCACTGGCCCACCATCGGGTGGATGCAGGACATTCTCGGATTTTCGCCCGAGGATTGCGCGTCGTTCTACGACACATTTTACGCGCCGAACAACGCGACGATCATCGTCGTCGGAGATCTGAAGCCACGCGACGTCGTCACGCGCATCGTCACGGCCTACGGCGACTTGCCCTCGGCGGCGATCCCGGCCGAGGACTACGCGCCGGAGCCGCAGCAAACCGAGGAACGGCGCGTCAGCATCGCCCAGCCCACACCTACCGAGAAAATCGTGATGGGGTATCGCGGGCCTGCGTTCGGTGATGCCGATCACGCGGCGCTTTCGCTGCTCATCGAGGTCCTCTTCGGAGGCCGAGCTTCGCGCATGCACCGAAAGCTCGCGACCGAGCTGGAGATCGCCGCCGAGCTCAAAGGTTGGGTATCTACGTTCCGAGATCCGGGGCTCGTGGAGATGTACGCGACGGTCCGCGAGGGGAACACGTCGAAGGTCGTGCTGCACGCCATGGATCACGAGCTCGAACGCGTGCGGCGCGAGCTCGTGACCGAAGAGGAGCTCGCTCGCGCGAAATCACGCATCGAGCTCGCCCTCTTGAGGTCCCTCGAGACTGCGGCAGGAAAGGCCGAGCAGATCGGCCTTTACGCAACCGTGCTCGGCGATCCGGCCGGAGCCATGTCGCGTCTCGAAAGCTATCGTCGCACGACGGTCGGCGAGCTTCGCATTGCCGCGCGACGACACCTCGTCGATGCGCGTCGCACTGTGATCTTGGTGACGCCCGAAAACCCGACCGAGGACGCGCCCCGCTCGCCCGTGGATGCCGAGGTTTCATGACGACACGATTCGAGATGGACGGTGCCGTCGTGCTCCTCGAGGAGTCGCACGCGCTGCCCCTCGTTTCGATCACGATCCTGTCGAAGTGCGGCGCGGCTCACGATCCATCGGGAAAAACCGGGCTCGCGCGCGTGACGACGCGCCTTTTGCTTCGCGGCGCCGACGGGCTCTCGGCCACCGAGATCGAAGAGAAGCTCGACCTACTCGGCGCCGAGGCGAGCGACGACACGACGGCGAGCTCGACGGGTCTGCAGGTTCAAGCGATCGCGCGAAACGTCGAAGCGCTCGCGGACTTGCTCTCGCGCATCGTCGGCGCGCCTTCGCTGACCGAAGAAGAGCTCGCACGATTGCTCCGTGAGATGGACGCCGAGCAGCTCGAGCAACGCGACGACGACCGCACGCTCGCCGAACGCGGGCTTCGCCGTGCCGTATTCGGCGACCACGCCTACGGACGCGTGACGACGCGGGAAAGCCTCTCGAAGATTCGTCTCGACGACGTTCGTGGATTTCACTCTCGCTTCTTCACACGCAAGAACATCATCCTCTCGATCGCCGGCGACGTGACGCCCGACCAGGCTCGTCGTCTCGCCGATCGCATGCTCTCGCGCGTGCCGCCCGGTGAGCCCGTCCCCGATCCGACGCCCGAGCCCGTGCAGAAGGTCGGACGGCGCCTCCTCTTCGTCGACAAACCGGAGCGAACGCAAACGCAAATCTTCGTCGGCTCGCTCGGAACATCGGCGCACGACGCCGATCACTACGACCTCGTCGTCGGCGACGCCGTTCTCGGCGGCAGCTTCACGTCACGCTTGATGCGCGAGGTTCGCTCGAAACGCGGCTGGTCGTACGGCGCGTCGTCTCGGCTCGACATGGGTCGGAAGCGCCAATGGTTTTACGCGCACACGTTTCCGAAGTCCGACGACGCCGCGCCGTGCATCGCGCTGGAGCTCGATTTGCTGGAAAAATGGGCGAAAAAGGGCATCACGCCGCGCGAGCACGCGTTCATCAAGAAGTTCCTCGTGCGCGGCTATGCGTTCGACATCGACACGGCATCGAAGCGCGTGCAGATGGCGGAGGACATCGAAGCCTTCGATTGGCCCGCCGATCATCACACCGCGTTCGTCGCGAAGATCAAGGCGTCCGAATTGGGCGCCGTCAATGCCGCGATCGAGCTTCGGATCAAGCCCGCCGACATGGCCATCGTCGTCGTCGGAACGGCCTCCGAGATCTTGAGCAAGGTGCAGGCCGCGATCCCCGGGCTCGCGTCCACGGAAGTGATCTCGTTCGAAGACGTGTGAGCGAGCGACACGCTCAGCGCTTCGCGAGCTTTTCGGCGAAGCTCGTGTCGTAGCGGGCGCCGACGAATTCGTCGCTCGCGAGCGCCTTGCGCAAGAATTCGCGATTCGTGACGCACGGCGCGATGGTCGTCCGTGCGAGCGCGGCGTCCAGCTCGGCGATGGCTTTTTGGCGCGTCTCTCCCCACGCGACGACCTTCGCGATCATCGGATCGTAGAACGGCGTCACGACGCTACCGGCGGCGACGGCGGACTCGATGCGGAGCGTGTCCGTGAATTTTTCACCGTTGCCTGCCCATACGAGCTCGTCGATTTTTCCAGGCTTCGGAATGAAGCCTTTGCTCGGATCCTCGGCGTAGACGCGCGCCTCGATCGCGTGGCCTTTCGGCTTGATTTCAGCCAAATTCGGCAGCGCGTCGCCCGCGGCCACCCGCAGCTGCAGCTCGACGAGATCGAGGCCCGTGACCATCTTGGTGACGGGGTGCTCGACCTGCAAGCGAGCATTGACCTCGAGAAAAAATAAGTTGCCGTCCGCGTCGGCGATGAACTCGCACGTGCCCGCGCCGACGTAGCCGACGCTCTTCACGACGCGCAGCGCGGCATCGAACAAATCGCGGCGACGTTTCTCGCCGGCGTCCCCTTCGAAAAAATGGGCGGCCGACGGCGTCTCTTCGACGATTTTCTGGTGACGGCGCTGCAAGCTGCATTCGCGCTCGCCGAGCGCGTACGCGTTTCCGTGTGTGTCGCACATCACTTGAACCTCGATGTGACGCGGCTCGCTCACGTAGCGCTCGAGATACACGCGCGCGTCGGCGAACGACGCCTTGCCGCGATCGGAGCAGCTTTGCAGCGCGCGCTCCATCTGCGCTTCCTCGCGGACGACCTGCATGCCGATGCCGCCTCCGCCGCCGACGGCCTTGACGACGATCGGATATCCCACGCCCGCCGCGATCTGTTTCGCGTGCGCGAGACCTTCGGGCGTGCCGACGGCGATGGGCTCGTTCGTTCCGGGCACGGGCTTCGTCCCCGCGGCGAGCGCGACGTGACGCGCTTTCATTTTGTCGCCGAACGCATCGAGCGTGTCGGCGTTCGGGCCCACGAACGTGACGCCGCGGTCGCGAACTGCGCGCGCAAAGCTCGATTTTTCGCTCAAAAATCCATATCCGGGATGCACCGCGCTGGCCTTCGTCTTCTCGATCGCGGCGAGGATCGCCTCCACGTTCAGATACGAATCTTTCGCCGGCGCGGGGCCGATCGCGACCGATTCGTCCGCGTCTTTCACGTGCGGCGCGTCTTTGTCCGCCTCGGAATACACGGCGACGGTGCGAATTCCGAGACGCTTGCACGTGCGCATCACACGACGAGCGATCTCGCCGCGGTTCGCGATGAGGACTTTTTCGAAGAGAGGCATGGCCTCTCTCTTTATCAAATCGACGACACAATCAAATCGCGATCACGGGAACGTACAGAGCGGCTGACAATTGGCGCCGTCGCAACGTCCCAAGCACACGTGGTCGATGCCGGTGTTCGGGGCGCCGCACCCTTCGGCTGCACTATTGGCCAAGCTCGGGGCGCACGTTCCGGTCGCGCCCGGCGGCGCGCCGCCATCGTTGGGAGGCACGATTTTCTGATCGCAGAAGAGACCGGTGTTGCAGTCTTCCGACGTGTGGCAGTAGCCGCCGGCGGCGTAGCGAGGTCCGGGCAGGGGTGGCGGGCTGCAGCGTTGATCGAGACAAAGGCCACCATTTCCGCACATGGGATCGGACGTGCAGCCCGCGTCTTCGACGATCAATGTCGGCTGGCAATTGCCGTTTGCGCAGTACAGATTTCCGGAGCACGACTGGCCCGGAGAAATCGCGAAGTCGACGGGCGGTGCTCCCGAGCCCGAGGCAACGCCGCAGGTTCCGTTTTGCGGAGCGGGAGTTTGGCACTTGCCGTCGGCCGTGTCCGAGTAGCCGATGCACACGGTGCCCGGCGTGCAATCGAAGTCGCCCGCGCAGGGATCGTTCTCCTCGCCTTTGCCGATGAAGGCGGTCGCGCACGAGGGGCTCAGCACGTCGATGCTGCGGTATTTGTCGAGGCCGCCGCATGCTCCGGCGTCTGCGCTGAAGACCGCGGCGTATCCGTTGAGACACGCGTCGAAGTCCTGCGACTTCGGCGAGGTGCGATGCTGACCGATGGATCGCTCGAGCGTCTGCTCGCATTTCGTCGTGTAGCTGGCGGCGTTCTTGAAGAGGTCGACCGAGAGAGAGCTGGTTTCTGCGACCGAGCAGCAACTCGCGACCGCGTTGCGAATCAAACCGAGCGTGCCCTCGCAAAATGCGGTGCCCTGGCCCAATGCCGGATCGGGAGCGTCCACGCCGGTGTCGTATCGGATCGGAACGTCGGGGCCTGCGTCGTACGGGACGATGCTGTCATCGCTGTCATCACCGCCGCCACAAGCCCAAAGAATTCCGCTCGCGCTGAGTGCCGTCAACGTAAGAAGAGGAAGCTTCTTCATTTGGATCTCCTCGACCTTCAGACTACCGGGTTTTTTCCGGGACCGCTAAGGTTCGACGAGGGTCGCTCGAGACGCGTGCAAGCGTAGGCGCCATTTTTTCGAGCCACGGCCATCACACCGACGCGAGCGGATCGGGCGAAACGGGCTCGGAGGCCGGCTTTTTGCGCGCCGCGCGTCTCGCCATCCACGTGTGTGCAAACACCAAAACCGAAGGCAAGCGCACGCGGGAAAGGAGGGCGAGCGACAACGCTCCGCCGATGACGACCGTGGCGAGCGGCTTCTGCGTCTGCGCACCGATGCCGTTCGAAAGCGCGGCGGGCATGAGACCGAGCGTCGACACGAGACACGTCATGAGCTCGGGCCGGAACCGCTTGTCGCCGGCTTCGCGTGCGGCATCGACGATGGAGAGCCGCTCGATTTCACGCGAGCGCTGGAAGTACGTCACGACCAAGATCGCGTCTTGGATCGCGATGCCGAAAATGAAGATGAAGCCCATCGCCGCCGACACGGAAAAATTCAGCCGCGTGATGAGCAGCGCAATGACGCCTCCGGCGCATGCAACGGGGATCGAGATGAGCACGATCACCGTGTCGACCGCGTTCTTCACGGCCGCGAACACGAGCAGGCCGATCAGAAGGAGCGTGAGCGGGATGATGAACGCGAGACGACCGACCGCGTCTTTGAGCTCGTTGAACTCCCCTCCCCATTCGAGATGGGAGTCGTACGGCAGATGCACACTGTCGCCGATCTTCTTTTTCGCGTCCGCGATGGTGGACGTGAGATCGCGCCCGCGCACCGAGAATTTCACGGGAACGTAACGTCGCCCGTCTTCGCGGAAGATGACCGACGGACCGTCTTCGAGCGTGACGCTCGCGATTTGTCCGAGCGGAACGACGGCGCCCGAAGGGGTCGGCACCGTGAGCTCGCGAATGTCCTCGAGTGATTTCCGGTATGGCTCGAGCCAGCGCACCGTGAGATCGAAATGTTTTTCTCCTTCGAAGACCTGCGTGACCGCCTTTCCGCCGATCGCCGCCTCGACGACGTTCTCGACGTCGCCCGTGTTGAGCCCATACCGTGCGCATGCGACGCGATCGGGAGTGATCTTCACGCTCGGCTGTCCGAGCGAATGGAACATGCCGAGGTCTTTCAC
>JAICXU010000997.1 GCA_025934595.1 Polyangiaceae bacterium
AGCGTCTCGATGCCTTCGACGGTGAACTCGAGGCGCTCGTCCGTCAGGCCGTGCGACGACAGCTGCTTCGGGACGAGGAACTCCTTGGCGATGTTCCGCTTCTCGTGCCGCGTGTAGCCGGGCACCTCGATGACCTCGAGGCGGTCCCAGAGCGGCGCGGGGATCGTGTCGGGGTTGTTCGCGGTGGCGATGAACGTGATCGCGGAGAGGTCGAACGGCGTGTCGACGTAGTGATCCTGGAAGGTGCCGTTCTGCGCGGGGTCGAGGACCTCGAGGAGCGCGGCCGACGGGTCGCCCATCATGTCGACGCCCATCTTGTCGATCTCGTCGAGCACGAACACGGGATTGCGCACGCCGACTTTCTTCAGACCTTGCACGATGCGGCCGGGGAGCGCGCCGACGTACGTGCGGCGGTGCCCGCGCACCTCGGCTTCGTCACGCACGCCGCCGAGCGCGATGCGGTGATAGCGGCGCCCCATCGACCTGGCGATCGATCTTCCGAGTGACGTCTTGCCGACGCCGGGCGGTCCGATGAAACAAAGAATGGGGCCGCGCTGGCCGGTTTTTTCGCCGCTCTTGTCGGTGCGAAGCTTGCGCACCGCGATGTACTCGACGATGCGCTTTTTGACCTTCTCGAGACCGAAGTGGTCTTCGTCGAGGCAGCGCTTCACGTCGAGAGGATCGAGCTTGTCGGGCGTCGTCTTCTGCCAAGGCAAGTCGGCGAGCCACTCGAGATACGTGCGCGTGACGTTGAACTCCGCGGACTGCTGCTGCATCGACGAGAGCCGCGCGAGCTGTTTTTTCGCTATTTTTTGCGCGTCTTCGGAGAGCTGCGCCAAACGCAGGCGCTCGCGGAGCTCCTCGATCTCTTCGTCTTCCCCGCCCTCGCCGAGCTCCTCTTTGATGCTCTTCATCTGCTGGCGCAAAATGAGCTCGCGTTGGCTCTTGCCTTCGTCGGCCACCATCGTGGAGATCTCGGCGCGCACGCGACAGAGCTCGAGCTGCTTCTGCACGATCGCCGCGACGGCGCGCACGCGGAGCTTCGGCTCGAACGTCTCCAAGATTTTTTGCTTCTCGGCGACGCTTGCTTGCTCGATGGAGAGATTCGACGCGATGAGATCCGCGAGCGCCCCGCTCTCGCGCACGTTGTCCAAAATCCCGGCTGCTTCTTTCGGAAGCGACGGCATCAATTGAACGAGCTCGCGCATCGACTCGCGGAGGCTCGTCCCCAGCGCGTCGAGCTCGGCGTCGCGTTCGAGATCGTCGGCGATGCGCTTCACGCGCGCGCGCATGTAAGGCTCGAGCGTTCCTTGCGAGACCATGCGCAGGCGCGACAGGCCATGGAGCACGACCGAGTAGTTCGAGGGCCCGAGGCGAATCACCTTCACGACGCGCGCGATGGTGCCGACTTGGTAGAGATCTTCGAACGCGGGCTCGTCGACGTCGGCGTCTTTTTGACTGACGATTCCGACGATCGCGCGCTCCTGTCCGAGGAGATCCTCGACGAGGCGCACGCTCCGCGGACGCCCCACGTTGATGGGAACGACGCTCGCAGGAAACACGACGCTGTTGCGAAGCGGAAGAATCGGTACGACTTCGGGGCCCTGCTCCATGTCCACGGGGTCGGTATTCTACCGCGCAATTCACGTATATTTCTCGCTTTTGTGTTACTCCTCGGGCCGATGGGTCGCCGGCTTCGAGACGCGCGTCGAATTGGCGCGCTGGGGATCGCTCTCATCCTCGCCGCGATCCTCGCCGGCTGCGGCGGACCGAGCGCCGAAGATCCGCAAAGCGTGCTCCGAAGCTACGCGCGCGCGCTCGAAGAGGGCCGCGCCGACGACGCCTATCGCATGCTGAGCGACGACGCCCGCCGCGGAATTTCCCCGGAAGCCTTCCGCCGCATGGTGAAAG
>JAICXU010000795.1 GCA_025934595.1 Polyangiaceae bacterium
GCGGTCGTCGCTCTCTTCTCGTCTTCGCATTTTGCCGCACCCGCGCGGCAGAATCCGCCTGTCCGTTGGCTTTCATGAGCTCAGGTGTTGCATCCCGCGGGCCACGTCGTGGATGCCGATTCCAGCGAAAAACAAGGTTATTTCGTGCCGGCGGGCGCCGCTGGACCCGCCGCGATCCGCCACAGCAGCCGTCGCGCCACACTCGGCGTAGGCTCAGCGCGTGAAAACTCTCTACGTCATTCACCACTCGCCATGGTCCGAGCGCGCGCGATGGGCCCTCTTGCATCATGAGCTCGCGTTCGTCGAGCGTGAGCACGTCCCTCTCGTCGGCGAGCTCTCGCTCCGGTTCCGCACGAAGGCGAAAGGGAAGGCGACGGTGCCGCTCCTCGTCGACGCCGACGGGACGACGGTGCAAGGATCGCTCGCGATCGCCGAGCACGCCGATCAGCGAGGATCGCGGCCGACGCTTTTTCCGCCGGGCAAAGCAGCGGAGATCAAAACGCTCTTCGACGATTTCGAGGAATGTTTGAACGCTGCGCGCGAGCGCTTCGTGCGAGACCTCCTGAACGATCGCGATGCGCAGCTCGAGAGCCTGCCGTCGCTCTTGCGGAGGCTTCCCTTCGCGGCCATGTCGGCGCGGATCGGCACGTCGTTCGTTCGAAGCAAATACGATGCGACGAAGGGATCGATCGACGAGCGCATTCGCGCGGGCCTGGAACGCGTGCGAGATCTCGTCGGTAAGAAGAAATACGTGCTCGGAGAATTTTCGTTTGCCGACATCCTCTGCGCGAGCGTCGTGCAAACCGTCGATCCCGTCAGTGACAAGTGGCTCGTTCTTCCGCCGGCGACACGTCGCCTCTGGACCGATACGAGCGTGGCGAAGGACTATGCCGACATCGTGTCATGGCGCGATCGCATCTACGAGGCCCACCGTCCGCGCGTCGCGACGAAAGCCGCGGGCTAGTCAGCGCTTCTTTTTCAGCAGATCAGCGAAGGTGC
Organism: Polyangiaceae bacterium; assembly: GCA_025934595.1. GTDB lineage: Bacteria > Myxococcota_A > Polyangia > Polyangiales > Polyangiaceae > JAICXU01. Next base: position 1,000 of record JAICXU010000795.1, read on the forward strand.
CGAGCGTCGCCGGCACCGCCGCCTTTCCCTTTGCGGCCTCGAAATCGGCGCGTTCTTCCGCGTCTTTCGCGCCCTTGATCGACATTCGAATTTTGCCTTCGGTCGCGTCGAGAATTTTCGCGACTACCTTCGTGCCGATCGGAAATGTTTTTCGAAGATCGGTGCCTCGCGTGACGCCGAGCTCGGCTTGCGGAATGAGGCCTCGACCCGAACGGCCCGTCGTGCCTTCGATCTGCACGAAAATTCCGAACGTCTCGATCTTGTCCACGATGGCGCTCACGAGCGTGCCGGCTTCGACGACGGGGCCGCTCATGACGGCGCCGACGGGGGCTTCGGCGAGCGTGGCTCCCGTGAGCGCGCGCGGTCGTCCGAGACGCGCGAGGCCTTGAGCGGTGTCGACATCGACGACATTCGCGCTGACCTTGTCGCCGACGGCGAGCGTGATGTGCGCATCGCGGAGCTCGGACGCTTCGAAGAACGCCTGCGCGTGACCGTCGACCTCGACGAACACGCTGTCTTTACCGACTTGCACGACGACGGCTTCGACGCGATCTCCCGCATGTAGCGCGCGCCTCTTCTTCGGCTGCGCGCCTTGGGACTCGAACATCGCCGCGAACGAGCTTTTGTCTTCCGGCATTTTCACATCGTAGCGCGACGAGATTCGCGCGTCTCCGTCACCCGAGCTGCGTGAGCATCCTGTCGGCGCCGGAAACCTCGAATTTCCCGGGCGCTTCGACGTTCAATTGTTTCACGACGCCGTCGTCGACGAGCATCGAAAAACGCTTCATGCGAAGGCCCATGCCGCCGCCCGTGAGGTCGAGCTCGAGCCCGAGCTTCTTCGCGAATTCCGCGCTGCCGTCGCCGAGCATGCGCACGTGCCCGATCGCTTTTTGATCGCGGCCCCACGCTGCCATGACGTAGCCGTCGTTCACGGACACGCACCACACTTCGTCGACGCCCTTTTTCTTGAGCGCATCGAGGTTCTTCACATAACCAGGGACGTGCTGCGCGGAGCACGTCGGAGTGAATGCCCCCGGCAATCCGAAGATCACGATCTTCTTTTTCGCGGACGCCTCGGCCACGGAGACTTTTTTCGGAGAGGCCGGGCACGCGTCGCCGAACTCGGTGGATTCCGTGAGCGTCGCGTCGGGGAGCTTGTCGCCAATCTGGATGGTCATGGCCCGTGCTTAACCCGAAATCGCGTGCGCGAAAATGGCCGCCCGCAAATGTGGACGCGCCGATCGTCTCGCGTCGACTTGCCGAAGCGCGTCGAGCATGCGAGGAATGCGGGAAGGCGCCACTAGCTCAGCTGAAAAGCTGGCATGCGATTTCGGCGAAGAAAGCGCCGAATCAGGGCCACCACTTCCGGCTATTTCCGTCCATTTCCGGACGAACCATGGCGATTCCATGGCGACGCGAGGTGCAGTGTGAGCCGCGCGAACGCATGCTCCTGCGCGCAGCGTCTCGACGA
>JAICXU010000877.1 GCA_025934595.1 Polyangiaceae bacterium
GCGAGCCGATGCGCGCCGCGACGAGTGCACGGCGCGCTTTTTCTGCGTCGTCCGCGCTCGCATGCATCGCGAGAAAAAGCCCCGCGAGCGCGACCGGCATCCACAGCGCGGAGGCTTGCGCGCGTCTCGAAAGCGGCGTGGCTCGAAAACGCATGGGACACGGGCTTAGCAGCGCAATGGGCACGGCTGCAAGCCCGGCCGCGTTCGTCTTTCTCGGGTTACTTTTTCGCTCGCGCGCCGCGCCGCGAATCCGCGGTGAGAACGCCGGCGGTCTTGAGCACGTCGTCGTCGAGCCCGACGAAGCGGTAGGCCTCGGGCCGGAAGCCGTACGCTTTGTGGAGGCGTTGCACGACCTCGACGACGCCTTCGCCGATCATCGGCATCTTTCGCACGCGTGACACCTTGCGGATCGATCCCAGCGTTTCGCCGAGCTCGAGCAGCTCGTGCACGTGCTGCAGAACGTCGAGCGGCTTCAGCTCCTTCGAGCCCCGCCCCGTGCCTTGCTCGAGCTCGCGCAGCAGTCTTTGACGGCGTTTTTCGGTACGACCGTCGAGCTTGTTCGAGGCTCCGCCGCGTCCTCCGAGAACGTCGTTGAAGAGACGCGCTGCCTTTCGTTTTTCGATCGCCTCGGGGCTACCGCGACGATTCTTCGCTTTGGCCATGCCTTCGGAATAAAAAACGAAGGCCACAATGTCAATATTTCGCGTGATCAATCACATGATCATTCGTAATTCTTCGCGCTCACAATCCTACAAAATCTACTTTTTTCGAGGCATGTGGGGCTCGGGCTCGATCTTCAGGCCTTTCACGATGGCCTCGTGGAGCGCATAAATGGCGGGTGTAAGCAGGATGGCGACGACGAGCTTCACCGTGTATTCGCGTCCGATCTTGGAGAAAATGAAGCTCCACTTTTCGGAAGCGGACACCTTCGCCAGAAAATAATTCGGTGAACGCACGGCGCTCCAATTCAAGAAAATGACGTTGATCGTCACCGTGTCCACCATTTGGCTCAGGATCGTCGACCCCGTCGCACGAAGCCAAAGATGCTTCGACTCGGTGAGCGCTTTCCAGAATTGGAAGACCTGGATGTCGAGAAACTGGCCGATGAGGTACGCGATGATCGACGCGACGAAGAGCTGCGCGCTGCCACCGAAAATCTTCGAGAACTCGGCCTGCGAAAAATACGTGGTCGGATCCGCCGGAATGTAGGTGGCGACCTGCAAGATGACCCACGCGATCACCGCCATCCAAAAGCCGAGGATCGTGAGCGACCGCGCTCCGGCTCGCCCGTAAAAATCGTTTACGACATCGGTGAGCAAAAAGGTGACGGGGAACGGAATGATGCCGACCGAAATCACCCCCATCGGCGTGTGGATGAATTTTCCGCCGATGACGTCGCCCAAAATGAGACACGAGACGAAAATGGCGCACAGGTAGACGTAAAGCTTGCGCGACGTGTCGATCTCCGAAGGAGATCGCGAGCTAGGGTCGATGGATCGCGCGGGCGGGTCCGGCACGCTGGCGGCGGAGGTCACGAGGGCCTGCAGCTTATCAAGCTCGCGCGCTCATGTATCTTGGAGATGCCGATGGCAGCCGTGGAAGAGGATCGCGACGAGGTCATTCCGAAGATCGGAGAGACCATCGACGGCAAGTACGAGATCGTGGCCGATCTCGCGGTCGGCGGGATGGGCGCGATCCTCGCCGCGATCGACAAGACCACGGGCGAGCGCGTCGTCGTCAAAGTGATGCTGAGCGCCGCGATGGAAATCGAAGGCGCGATCACGCGATTCGAGCGCGAAGCGGGCGCTGCAGCAGGAATCGTGAGCGAGCACGTCGTACGCATTTTCCAGGTCGGCGAGCTCAAAAACGGCGCGCCGTTCATGGTGATGGAATATCTCGACGGCAAAGATCTCGGCGCGATCATCGCGCCGGACCAGCCGCTGCCGGTCGCCGAATCGGTCGACTACGTCTTGCAGTCGTGCGAGGCGATGGCCGAGGCCCACAAAAGCGGCATCGTGCATCGCGATCTCAAGCCGTCGAACTTGTTCTTGGCGAATCGCCCCGACGGCACGAAAGCGATCAAGGTCCTCGACTTCGGCATCTCGAAATTTTCGGCGGATTCACCCGTGCTCGGAAAAGAAGGCGTTTCGCTCACGGCGACGCGCACGATGATGGGCTCGCCGCTCTACATGTCGCCGGAGCAAGTTCGCAGC
>JAICXU010000690.1 GCA_025934595.1 Polyangiaceae bacterium
CTCGCCGCGAGCGCCGCACGATACGCGTCCGCGGCGCCGTCGAGATCGCCCGTGTGCACGCGAACGAGTCCGAGCGCGTGATACGTGTCCGCATCGCGCGCGCCGCGACGCACCGCTTCGGCGAGCCTCGGCTCCGCGAGCTCGACCTCGCCCCATCGTGCCGCGCGCATTCCGCCTTCGCGTGGACCTTCCGGTGAATTCGGAGCGATGCGCGCGGCGTCGTCGTACGCAGCGAGCGCTTCCTCGAATTTGTGCGCGAGCTCGTAAGCGTGACCGAGCTCGATGTCGGGAGTGGGATCGCCCGCGGGCATGCGTCGCGTGAGATCGTCGATCTGTAGCTTCGCTTCGCCGAGGTCGCCGGTCTCCGCGAGGATGCGGATCAAGAGGCGTCGTGATTTCAGATCTTCGGGGTGCTCGTCGAGCCACGTCTTCAACTCGGCGACGGCCTGCTCTTCTTGATGATTGCGCGTGAGCTCGATCGCATGGTCCATCGGATTCGGCTTCGCGCATCCGATCGCTCCTGCGAAAGAGAGCGCGGCCGCGACCGTCGCAAGCGAACGCCGAAGGTGGTACATCGGCACGGAATTCTACAGGGAGCGAAATGACCATGGCGGAGATTCGAACGATCGGCGTGCTCGGCGCCGGACAAATGGGCGGAGGCATCGCGCAAGTCGCGGCGGCGGCGTCGTACGACGTCGTGCTCGCCGACGCTACGATCGAGCTCGCGCAAAAAGGCAAAGCGAAGGTCGACGCGATCCTCGGCAAGCAGGTCGAAAAAGGGAAAATCACGGCCGATCAGAAGAACGCCGTGGTCGATCGCATCAAGCCGGTCGGAGGCCCCGCCGATTTTTCGAATTGCGATCTCGTGATCGAAGCAGCGACCGAGCAAGTCGATCTGAAGCTGAAATTGTTCCAAGCGTGCGACGCGGCGATGAAGCCCGGTGCGATCTTGGCGAGCAACACGTCGTCGATCTCGCTGACGAAGCTCGCCGGCGTCACGAAGCGTCCGGAGCTCGTCATCGGCATGCACTTCATGAATCCGCCGCCGCTGATGAAGCTCGTCGAGATCGTGCGCGCCGTGCAGACGAGCGACGCGACGTACGCGGCCACGAAAGCGGCCGCCGAAAAAATGGGAAAGACGACGACCACGAGCAAAGACGCGCCGGGATTTTTGGTGAATCGGATTTTGATCCCGATGCTGAGCGAGGCGTGTTTTGCCCTGCAAGAAGGCGTCGGAACGCCGGAGGACATCGACACGGGCGCGAAGCTCGGCCTGAATCATCCGATGGGACCTCTCGAGCTCTCCGACTTGATCGGCCTCGACACGGTGCTCTTCATCGCGGAGGTGTTGCATCGAGATCTCGGCGACGACAAATATCGTCCGCCGACGCTCCTCCGAAATCTCGTCGCGGCGGGTTGGCTCGGAAAGAAGAAGGGTCGCGGATTTTACCGGTACGACGACAAGGGTCAAAAGATCGCCGGAGGCGCGACATGAAGTACGAGCCGAAGAAATTCGAGACGCTCCTCGTCTCGGTCGAAGGCGCGATCGCGACGATCACGCTGAATCGCCCCGACAAGCTGAACGCGCTCAATTACCGGATGCTGAACGATCTCCGCGACGCCTTCATCGCGCTCGACCACGACTACGACATCCATTGCGCGATCATGACGGGCGCGGGGGACAAGGCATTCGCGGCCGGCGCCGACATTTCCGAGATGGCGGACAAGTCGGTCGCGAACGCGCACAGATTCGCCGGCCTCGGTCACGTCGTCGGCGGCCGCATCGAAGGCGCGCACTTTCCCGTCATCGCCGCGGTGAACGGATTCGCGCTCGGCGGCGGATGCGAGATCGCGCTCGCGTGCGATTTCATTTACGCGAGCGACAAAGCAAAATTCGGACAGCCCGAAGTGAACCTCGGCGTGATCCCCGGATTCGGCGGCACGCAACGACTCGCGCGTCGCATCGGCATCGGGCGCGCACGCGAGCTTTGCTACACCGGCGACATGGTGAGCGCGGAAGAAGCGCTTCGCATCGGTCTCGTGAACGCCGTCGTTCCGCACGCCGACTTGCTCGCGAAGGCAAACGAGACGGCGAAGAAGATCGCATTGAAAGGACCGCTCGCGATCGCGCAAGCGAAACGCGTGCTCCTGCGCGGCGCGGACGTTCCCCTTCCCGTCGCGAGCGAGCTCGAGATGCAAGGCTTCGCGTCGCTCTTCGGGTCCGCCGATCAAAAGGAAGGCATGGCGGCGTTCGTCGGAAAGCGCGCTGCCGTGTTCACGGGCAAGTAGCGCGTCTCGCGACGAACGCCGTCAGCCGAAACCGAGGACGTCGAGCAACGCGCTTCGTAGCTCTCGCCAACGTTGCTCGTCGAATCTTCCGATGAGAGGTCCGAGGAGCTTTCTGTCGACGGCGCGAATCCATTCTGGCTTGAGGACGCACGCCGAAGGTACGCCGTCCTCCGCGGACAATGGGATCTCCCACCGGAGACCGCGCGCGGTGGCGGAGAGCGGGATCACGGGGATCCGAACGAGGGTCTGCAAGATTTCTCCGCGTCCCATGACGAGCACCGGGCGGCGTTCTTCGGGCGAAGAGAAGCGATACCAACGAATGTCACCACGAGCGATCACGTGGGATCGTCGATCGGGCCGTGCGGCCCCTTGGCGATCCACGCGTGCCACGCTTCGATTTGCGTGGCGAGCTGCTTCGGCGACGCGGGCTCGGCTTCGTCTTCGTCTTTTTTCGCGCTCGGCCGGACGCGCTTTCGATTGAGGGAATCCACGGCTCCACGTTACGCCGACGCGTCACATGCCGCAATGCACGCCAGCTTGTACGAGCGCCGATGGCGATAGCGCGTCTTGCGCGTGAACGGCGGTTACATCGATCTCGGGGATCTTCC
>JAICXU010000935.1 GCA_025934595.1 Polyangiaceae bacterium
AAGTACGGAATCATCGGCATCAAATGCTGGATCTTCAAAGGTGAAGTCCTCCAGCGCCGCGTTCGTCGCGCGCCGGTCATCGCAGGCGCCTGAGGCTCTTTAAGGAACTGATTCAGAGGAACGAAAATGCTTTCTCCCAAGCGAACCAAGTTTCGAAAAATGCAGAAAGGAAACAACCGTGGCCTCGCGCGTCGTGGCTCGGATGTTTCGTTCGGCGATTTCGGCATGCAGGCGTCGGAGCCCGGTCGTCTCACGGCGCGGCAAATCGAAGCCGCGCGTATGGCGATCACCCGCCACGTCAAGCGCGCTGGAAAATTGTGGATCCGCGTCTTCCCGGATCGCCCCGTCACGAAGAAGCCGCTCGAAGTCCGCATGGGTGGCGGCAAAGGCGGCGTCGAAGAGTGGGCCGCGCAGATTCAGCCGGGCCGCGTGATGTACGAGATCTCGGGCGTCGACGAGAAGACGGCGCGCGAAGCGTTTCGTCTCGCCGGTCACAAGCTCCCGATCGGTTTCAAATTCCTCGTTCGTGGAGTGACGTGATGAAAGCGAAAGACTTGCGCGAGCGCTCGCTCGAAGATTTGAAAGAGCTCGAGAAGAGCATCACGGCGGACAAATTCCAGAGCCGCCTGAAGAACTTCACGAATCGCCTCGACAACACGAGCCTCATCAAAAAAGCGCGCCGCGATCTCGCGCGGATCAAGACGATCCTCGTCCAGAAAGCCGCCGGCGGTGAAGCGGCCGTGAAAGCCGTCGCCAAGAAGAAGGCGGCGACGAAGAAGAAGGCAGCCCCGAAAGCGGCCGTCAAAGCCGCCGTCCCGAAGGCGACGCCGTCGAAGCCCGCGGCATCGAAGCCCGCACCGAAAGCGGCCGCTTCCAAGCCCGCCGCGAAAAAGACCACCAAGAAGAGTGAGGCCTGAGCATCATGTCCGAACAAGTCGAAGCGACGCACGAGGCTCGCGGTCATCGCCGCAAGATGGTCGGTCGCGTCATCAAAGACAAAATGAACAAGACGATCGTGGTCGAGGTCGTCAACGCTCGCCGTGATCCGCTCTACGGCAAGTACGTCCGCACGCGCGCTCGCTTCAAGGCGCACGACGAGACGAATCAATACAAAGTCGGCGACCAGGTCGAGATCGAAGAGCACCGCCCGATCTCCAAAGACAAGCGTTTCATCGCGATCCGCTTGGTCAAGAAATACATCGAGGAATAGAGCGCGCATACATGCGCGCGTTAGAGGCCATGCCATGATTCAGATGCGAACGATCCTGGAGGTTGCAGACAACTCCGGGGCAAAAAGAGTGCAGTGCATCAAGGTCCTCGGCGGCTCGCGCCGTCGCTACGCCTCGATCGGCGACGTCATCGTCGTGTCGGTCAAGGAAGCCATCGCAGGCACGAAGGTGAAGAAGGGCGAAACCGCCAAGGCGGTCGTCGTTCGCACCAAGCGCGAAACCGCTCGCGCCGACGGCAGCTACATCAAGTTCGACGAGAACAGCGCGGTCCTCATCAACGCGCAGCTCGAGCCCGTCGGGACCCGCATCTTCGGCCCGGTCGCTCGTGAGCTCCGCGGCAAGAAATTCATGAAGATCATCTCGCTCGCACCGGAGGTTTTGTAATGGCTGCGCGACTTCGCAAAGGCGACATGGTGATCATCATCGCCGGCGCCGACAAAAACAAAAAGGGCAAGGTCGCTCGCGTCATCGCGGAGACGAACCGCGTCATCGTCGAGGGCGTGAACCTCATCAAGCGCCACACGCGTCCCACGCCGAAGAATCCGAGCGGCGGGATCATCGAGAAGGAAGCCTCGCTCCATGCGTCGAACGTCATGCTCCTCGACGAAAAGTCGGGCAAAGGCACGCGCGTTCGTTTCAAGACCGACGCCAAGGGAAACAAGACTCGTGTTGCCGTGAAGAGCGGCGACGAGATCGCCTCAGCAAAGGCGGAGTAACGTCATGGCCGACGAAAAGAAGATCAAAAAAGAACGAAAAGCGGAAAAGACGGAAGCCGGCGCACCGGTCGTCACCACGGAGCAAGGCGTCGCGCCGCGTTTCGCGGAGAAGTACACGAAGGAAGTCGC
>JAICXU010000140.1 GCA_025934595.1 Polyangiaceae bacterium
ATGGTCGGAGAGTTTCCCGAGCTCCAAGGTCAAATGGGATGCGCGTACGCCCTCGCCGACGGCAAGCCCGCGCGCATCGCGGAAGCGATCCGCGATCACTACAAACCCATCGGCGCCGACGACTCACTGCCCACCGACGACGTCGCGGCCGTCGTCGCGCTCGCCGATCGCATCGATACGCTGACAGGTTGCTTCGCGGTCGGTCTCGCGCCGACAGGTAGCGCCGACCCGTACGCGCTTCGCCGCAATTGCATCGCTGCGCTTCGCTTGCTCAGTGAATATCCACGATTTCGGAGCCTGCGATGGAGCGGGTTGATATATGCATCATACAAGCAATTTGAGGCTGTTTTTTCGGCGAAAAAGCCGGAGCTGGACGAGAACGCCACGGTTGTGAAGATCGCCGAGTTCGCGACCGAGCGCCTTCGTGGGCTCCTGACTTCGCAAACGTCGGGCGCCGTCGCGGACGCCGTGATGGCGAGCGTCACGCACTACGAGGGCGATGACACGAGCGTCGTCGAGCTACCCGCGGTCGCGCGCTTCAAAGCAAGCGAGCTTCAAAAAGTCGTCGGCGAATCGTGGATCGATACGGCGCGCGCCGTCGGCAAGCGCTTGCGCGGCATCAGCAAGGACGCGCGACCCGCCTTTTATCTATCCGGCGACTTCGGCAGCGATCCTGGCAAGAACGGCGAGATCGTCCTTTTGGTGCAGGACATGAAGCAGCAAACCGACGACTGGAAAAACCTCGGTGGCGCGCTCCGGGCGTTCGGCAGTTTGTCCGCGAGGCTCGCGAAGATTTTCGACGAGATGCTCGTGAACGATCCGAACGACCCGCTCACGCAGAAACGACTCGAGCTGCTTTCTTACGGCGCGAGCTGCATGCTGCGAATCGCCGATTTTTCACGGCTCGGCTGATACCTCCCCCTGAGCCGGCGAAGCCGGCGATTTGGGGGAGGTCGCAGGCGCGCAGGTTTGCGAAGCAAACCGAGCACCTGCGGGTGGGGGCACTGTCGTTCATTTTTCGTGGTAATTCCTCCGCATGACGAAGCGCGTATTTTTCTTCGGTGACGGCAAAGCGGAGGGGGACGCCAAACGCAAGGATCTCCTCGGCGGAAAGGGCGTCGGTCTCGTCGAGATGACGTCGCTCGGGCTGCCGGTGCCACCGGGTTTCACGGTATCGACCGAAGTATGTGTAGAATACATGCAAAAAAGGGCGGTTCCGGCCGAGATTTCGAAAGAAATCGCCGATGCGCTCGTGAAGGTCGAGGCGAGCGTCGGCGCGAAGCTCGGCGATCCCGCGAACCCGCTGCTCGTGTCGGTGCGCTCCGGCGCCCGCGCGTCGATGCCCGGCATGATGGACACGATCTTGAATCTCGGCCTCAACGATGAAACGGCGGCGGGGCTCGCGAAGAAAACCGAGGACGAGCGCTTCGCCTACGACGCGTATCGGCGTTTCATCACGATGTACTCGGACGTCGCGCTCGGGCTCGAGCGTGAGCCGTTCGATCAAGCGCTCGAGCGCGTGCGCGTACGCGTGGCAGGAGCAAAGGGCGTCGACGCGGCGCGGTGCAACGCCGAGGAGCTGAAGAAGAAGGTTCCCGATTCGGAGATTCCCGAGGGCGAATTGAAGAAGCTCGTCGTGGAGCTCAAGGCACTCGTGAAACAAAAGAGCGGAAAGGATTTTCCGACGGACGCGAAAGCGCAGCTGCAGGGCGCGATCGAGGCCGTGTTCCATTCGTGGAACAACCATCGCGCGATCGTCTATCGAAAGATGAACGACATCCCCGATTCGTGGGGGACGGCGTGCACCGTGCAAGCGATGGTGTTCGGAAACCTCGGCGACACGAGCGCAACGGGCGTCGCGTTCACGCGCAATCCCTCGACCGGCGACAAGAAATTGTTCGGCGAGTGGCTCCCGAACGCACAAGGCGAGGACGTCGTCGCCGGCATCAGGACTCCGATGCACATCGACGGAGCGGAGAACGACACGCTCGAGAAGAAGATGCCGGCGGCGTACAAAACGCTCACCGACATCTGCCAGAAGCTCGAGGCGCACTTCCGCGACATGCAAGATCTCGAGTTCACGATCCAAAACGGCAAGCTCTACATGCTGCAGTGCCGCTCGGGAAAACGAACCGGCAAGGCCGCCATCAAGATCGCGGTCGAGCAGTTCGGAGAGAAGCTCATTTCGCGCGAAGAGGCTGTTTTACGCGTGGATCCGCAAGCGATCGATCAGCTTCTTCATCCCGCGCTCGACCCGAAAGCGCCGATAAAATTGCTCGCGAAGGGGCTCCCCGCGAGCCCCGGAGCTGCGAGCGGACACATCGTGTTCTCGGCCGACGAAGCAGAGCGCCGCGCGGGGCAAGGCAAGCCCGTCATCCTCGTGCGTGTCGAAACGTCACCCGAAGACATCCACGGAATGAAGGCGGCACGCGGAATCATCACGGCGCGCGGAGGCATGACGTCGCACGCGGCCGTCGTCGCGCGCGGCATGGGCAAGGCATGCATCGCCGGTTGCTCGGCGATCAGCGTGAACTACGCGAACGAGACGATGACGATCACCGTCTACGACGACGCCGGCAGGCCCACCGAAACGGTGACGAAGAAAAAAGGCGACATCGTCACGATCGACGGATCGACGGGCAGTGTGTTCGACGACGCGGTGCCCACCGTTCCGGCTTCGCCCACGCCCGAGTTCACCGAGCTCATGACCTGGGCCGACGCGGCGCGGAAAATGAAAGTCCGCGCGAACGCCGACACGCCCCTCGACGCACGCACGGCGCGAAGCTTCGGCGCGGAAGGCATCGGTCTCTGCCGCACCGAGCACATGTTCTTCGAAGAGGATCGCATCGCGGCGATGCGCGAGATGATCCTGTCGGACACCGTCGAAGCCCGGGAAAAAGCGCTCGCGAAGCTCCTCCCCTTCCAGCGCGAAGACTTCATCGGAATCTTCCGCGAGATGCGCGGTCTGCCCGTCACGATCCGCCTGCTCGATCCGCCGCTCCATGAATTCTTGCCGAACGACAAGAAGCAGATCGACGCGCTCTCGGTCGCGATGAGCGTGTCGGTCGACAAGCTCCACGCGCGCATCAAAGAGCTGCACGAGTTCAACCCGATGCTCGGACATCGCGGCTGCCGGCTCGCCGTCACCTATCCCGAGATCTATGCGATGCAGACGCGCGCGATCCTCGAGGCGGCGGCGTTCGTTTCAAAAGAAGGCATCGACGTGAAGCCCGAGATCATGATCCCTCTCGCGATCACGAAAGAAGAGCTCGATCGCATGAAGGACATCGTCGAGAGGATCGCGGCGGACGTCTCGAAGGAGGCGAAGGTCGCGTATTCGTTCGGCACGATGATCGAGCTGCCGCGAGCCGCCATCAAAGCCGACGAGCTCGCGAAGACGGCCGAGTTCTTCTCGTTCGGCACGAACGATCTCACGCAAGCCACGCTCGGCCTCTCGCGCGATGACGCGGGAAAATTCCTGCCTGCGTACGTCGACGCGGGCATTTTGCCGAAGGATCCGTTCACGTCGATCGATCAACCGGGCGTCGGTGCGCTCGTCCGCCTGGCGGTGGAAAAGGGACGCGCGGCCCGTCCCGGGATCAAGCTCGGTGTCTGCGGCGAGCATGGTGGCGACCCGCAGAGCATCGATTTCTTCGGTCGCGTGGGCCTCGACTACGTGAGCTGCTCGCCGTTCCGCGTGCCGATCGCCCGGCTCGCGGCCGCGCAAGTAGCGCTGCGGTCATCTTTTGAGTAGAAGGGCGGCGGAGCTTCGTCCACGCCACTTCTCGGGGGGGTCATGAAAAAAGGTCTTCGCTTCGCGCTCGTCTCGCTTCCCGTTCTCTCGCTGTCCACGCTCGTTCGTTGCGGTGGCCAGCCTTCGCAGCCCGCCAATTTGGTGAGCACGCACATGTCGGGCGGATATGGTGCGCCCGCATCTGCGACTCCAGCGATCGAAGACGCCGGGCCGATCATCGATGCCGCCGCCCTAGCGCAAACGCCGCCGCTCGCGCAGCCGCAGATCGTGACCGCACGCCAAGGAACGATCCGCGCGCTCGTCGTCGAAGGTCGATGGACGTACTGGCTCACGCAAACCGGCGACGTGAAACGCGCGCCCACGAGCGGAGGCCCGGCGCTCAAAGTCGCGAGCTTCGGTCTCGCCTCCCTCGCGGTGTCGAACGGGACGCTGTATGTCGCGGACTTCAGCGACAAGAAGAAGACGTGCACGCTCTACCGCATCAATCCGGATCTTTCGAACAAGCCGGAATCGATCGGCTCGCAACCGGGCACGCTGTGCGACATCGTGGCGGACGGCAAACGCGTCGCGTGGGGCGTGCAGAACGGAAAGAAATACGACGTCACGATTTTCGAGAAAGGCGACACGAAGGGCAAGAAGCTCGCGCCCGCCGACGCCACGGCCGGTGACGATCTCGCGCTCGGTCCCGACGCCGTGTACTTCGACGACGGCGGACAAGTGATCACGGTGCCGTTCGATCCGAAGGCCAAGGCGAAGTCGATCGGACAGGTCACCGCGCCGCAGGTCGTCTTCGATCTCGCGTACGCCGGCGATCGCCTGTTCATGATCGTGCAACCGTCGATCGATCAATTCGAAGGCGAGAGCCTCGTGTCGATGCCGGTGGCCGGTGGCGAGCAAACCGTCGTCGTGAAGCAAGATTCGCTCATGGGAAATTTCGCGAGCGACGCGAGCAGCGTGTACTGGTCGGCGAGCGGCACCAAAGCGAACGACTACAAAGACGGCAAGATCATGAGGCTCGCGCTTGCCGCGGGATCGACGCCCACCGCCATCGCGACGAATCAGTCCGAGCCCCACGGCGTCGCGGTCGACGAAGAGAACGTGTACTTCTCGAACGACAAGGGCCTCGCGAGCGACGCCGACTCGGACGTGCTGCGCATCGCGAAATAGGCAGCAGCAAGCATGGCGAACCGCCAAGCCGAAAAGGTCGCCACGGGATCAAGGTCCGGACTTCCTGACCGCCATCCGATCCTCGAGGTCCTCGAGCGACTTCGGCCAATCGTCTTTCAAGAGACGCGACAAGGATCGATCCGCGAGTAGCTTTCCTTCTGTCTGACAGGTGGGGCAGTAATTCGTCTCGTTCTCCGCGTAACGAATGCGTTGGATCTTCGTGCCGCAAACGGGACACGGCTTCCCGAACTTTCCGTGCGTCGCCATCTCGGATCGAAACGCCGTGACCTTCTCGGGGAACTTTTCGCCGGCTTCTTTGCGCAAGTGATCGGTCCACCACGCCAGCGTCTTTTTCGTGGCCTCGAGCAGCCTCTTCACGTCACCGTCGGTGAGCTTCGCCGTGAGCTTCACTGGCGACATCTTCGCGGCGTGCAAGATTTCGTCGGAATACGCGTTCCCGATTCCACTGAATAGATGAGGATCGGTGAGCGCGCGCTTGAGCGTGTGATTCTCGCTGCGGAGGCGTGCGCCGAACGTCTTTGCCGTGGCCGTCATCGGCTCGAGCCCCCCCGGGTCGATCTTCTCGAGCCCTTCCCTGCCCTCGAAGAGATGCACGCTCGCGCGCTTCTTCGTGCTGGCTTCGGTGAGGATGAGCGTGCCGTTCGGAAAGTCGATCGCCGCGAGGCCTAATTTTCCAGGTATTTTCGCGTTTGGCTCCGGCAACCAACGAAAGCGACCCGACACCATCAAGTGGATGACGAGAAATAAATTTTCCTCGCACGCGAACACGATGCGCTTGCCGATGCGCTCGAAGCCGGTGACTTTCTTTCCGTAGAAGCGCGCCGGCGGCGGCGTCACCGTGCGCAAGACGAACGGAGATGCGAACCGAATTTTGTCGATCGGCTGGCCGAGAACGCGCGCCGAAATCGTTTCAATATAAACTTGGATGTCGGGAAGCTCGGGCACGGCGCGCCTTCCGCTGTTCTACCTGCAGGCTGCGAGCGCCTCGCCGGCGGCCGTGATCGCTCTGTCGATGTCTTCCATCGAGTGCGCGCCCGAGACGAACGCCGCCTCGAATTGGGACGGCGGCCAGTACTGCCCGCGCGCGAGCATTTCGGCGTGCCATTTTCCGAAGCGCGCCGTGTCGCTGCCGTTCGCGTCGGTCCAATTCTTCACGGGGCCTTTGCGGAAGAAGAGCGTGAGCATCGAACCGACGCGCTGCACGCAGGCGCCCTCGCCGCTCTTCGCGATCGCTTCCTCGAGACCATGCTGAAGCCTCGCGGAAATGGCCTCCAAATGCGCATAGAGCTTTTCGTCGAGGCGATCGAGCACGGCGAGCGCCGCTGAAACTGCGACGGGGTTTCCGCTGAGCGTGCCGGCTTGATACACCGGACCGAGCGGCGCCACTTTCTCCATGATGTCGCGACGACCGCCGTAGACCGCGAGCGGCAATCCTCCGCCGACGATTTTTCCGAGGCACGTCATGTCGGGCTTGATGCCCGCGCGCTCCTGCATTCCGCCGCGCGCGACGCGCGAGCCGGTCATCACTTCGTCGAAGATCGAAACGGCGCCGTGCTTTTTGCAGAGAAGGACGATCTCGTCGAGGAATCCGGGCTCGGGAGGAACGCATCCCATGTTGCCGACGACGGGCTCGACGATCATCGCCGCGAGCCTGTGACCTCGCGCGGAGAAGAAGTCGCGAAGCGCAGGAATGTCGTTGTAAGGAAGCGTCGTCGTGTTGCCCGCCGCGCCGGTGGGCACGCCCGCGGAGTCCGGAACGCCGAGCGTGGCCGCGCCGCTCCCCGCTTTGACGAGCAAGAAATCCGCGTGGCCGTGGTAGCAGCCCTCGAACTTCACGATGACGTCGCGACCGGTGAATCCGCGCGCGACGCGAAGAGCGGCCATCGTGGCTTCGGTGCCGCTCGAGACCGCGCGAAGCATCTCGATGCTCGGATAGAGCTCGGTGATTTTTTCGGCGAACTGCACCTCGAGCTCGGTCGGAGCGCCGAACGTCGTACCGTGCGCCGCCGCTTTCGTCACTGCTTCGACGACGGCGGGGTGAGCGTGGCCGAGAATGAGCGGGCCCCAAGATCCGACAAAATCCGTGTATTTCGTATTATTTGCAGAATACAAGTATGCGCCTTCGCCGCGCGAGACGAAGACGGGCTTGCCACCGACGGCGCGAAACGCACGCACGGGGCTATTGACGCCGCCGGGGATGACCTTCGCTGCACGCTCGAAGAGCGCTTCGGATTTCGCGTCGGCCATGTCGGCTCTCCTGGCTTGCCCTGTGACTTCTGCTTGCTCGGTGTTCGCTACTTGGGGACGTGGAACGTGTAATTCGTGACGCCGGGCGGTCCGTCGAATTTCGGAACGCGCGCGAGCTTGAAACGCGAAGCGGCACAATCGCCCACCGGCGTGCCTTCGTACG
>JAICXU010000507.1 GCA_025934595.1 Polyangiaceae bacterium
CACTACGGCCGATCTCGTCACGAGCGGCGCGCTCGGTGCCGCATTCGCGGCGGCCTGGATTTTCGATCGCGGCGCATGGATGGCGTGTGGTGCCCATGCGGCGTGGATCTGGTCGACGTCTACGCTCGGACGCGGTGTTCTCTTCGACGTGAAGCTCTCGTCGAGCTCGCTCGATTCCGACCCCGCCGTCGTCGCGCTGCTCTGCGTCGTCGCCGTCGGCGCCGCCGCATTTTCGGCCGCGCGCGCACGTGGTGTTAGGATCGAGGCCGGTAGCACCATGAACGGCGAGTCGCATGAGTGACGACGATTTCCCGCCTGGCAGCATCGGCGTGCCGTCGCTCTCGGGCTCGCTCTCGCCCGCATCGTTTCGAGGTCGGCCCTCGGCGTCGCCGCCCAGCGAGACACGTCGCGACGTGGCCGGAGAAGATTTTCTCTTTCACCTCTATCGCGGCAGCGAGCTCTTGCAAGACAGCCGCGTGCACGAGGCGAAAGAAGAGCTCGAGCAAGCGCTTCATTTTCAACCGCGCGATCCGAAGGGTCAGGATCTCCTCGCCGTCGTCTATTTTCGGCTCGGGCTCTATCCGCGCGCGATCCAGATCTACGAAGGACTGAAGCAAGACAGCCCCGACGAGCCTTCGCTGCGCGTCAATCTCGCGCTTTGTTATTTGAAGACGGGACAAGCAAGCTCGGCGCGATTCGAGCTCGAGGAGGTCGTGCGCAGCCATCCCGATCACCGCCGCGCGTGGGGATACTTGGGCCTCGCCTACGAGCGGCTCGGCGACCTCGAAAAAGCGGAGACCTCGTTTTCGCGCGGAGGTCATCTGTCGATGGCGAAGAAGATCGCCGCGCGACGCGGCGAAGCGCCGATCGCCGAAAATGTGGATCCCACCGAGGCCACCGAGATTCGCGCCGCGGCTGCCGAAGCCTTCCAAGAGCTCGACGCCGGCGAGCTCTCCTTCGCATTGGCGGAGCCCGCCACGAGCCGCCGTCTCGATCAAGGAACGTGGCGCGCGATCGAGCCGGGCCAAGCGATTCGTGGCCATGCGCGCATCTCCGATCTTCCGCCCCGCTCGGTCGGCGCGCACGTGACGGCGCCGCCCTCCGCATCGATGGAGGCGGCGCGCATCGAATCGATGGTGGGCGCTCATCTTCTCATCACACCGAACTTGAACGCGCCGATCTTCAACGCCGTCACCGCGCCACCCGCCGGGCCGATGACGGCCCTTCGCACGACATCGAGCCCTCCCACCGCGGAAATTCCGCTGCTTTCGGAGCTCGCGCGCGGCGTTCGAATCGGCGCACGCGGAGCTCTCGGCGACTCGGTCGTGATCGATCCGAGCGGGCTCCTCGTTCTGCGCCTGCGTTCCGCTCTCACCGGCAGCGAGGATCCCGCGCAAGAATTCGCAGCTCGCTTCGAGGCCCTTCGCGCGTACACGGGAGAGTTCCAATCGTCGATCCTCGAGCGACGCGGACGCGGAGCGGCGCCGAGCGAGACGTTCGGCGGCATCGCGACGCCGCTCCTCCGCGTACGCGGCGAAGGCGATCTCGTGTTCGGCCCGCGGCCGTCGCGTCAAATGAACGTGTGCACGCTCCGCGACGACGTCCTCTTCTTGCGCGAGGACACACTGCTCGTCTTCGACCTCGCGCTCACGTACGAAAACGGTCGCTTGCCTCGGACCGACGAAGAGCCGCTCGCCGTCGTGCAGCTCCGAGGATCGGGATCGGTCGCCTTCGACGTCATCGAACGACTGCGATCCATCGACGTCACCACGTCGCATCCCGCCACCGTTCGCGCCCAATCCGTCGTCGGCTGGATGGGCCGCATTTTGCCGCGCGCGGTGCCGGTCTCCGAAGCACCGGCGGGCCAGCGCGGCCTGCTCGGTTTCGCCGGCGAAGGCACCGTGCTCATGGTGGGCAAGTAGCGAGACGCGATGACGACGGCGCAAAAACCTGCACCGCTGGACAAAGTCGCGCGCGCGGAGCGACGACGCTCGCTCGCCGAGGACGCCCTCAACATTCCGAATCTCCTGACGATGGCGCGCGTCGTCATGATTCCGATTTTTCTGTGGTTCCTCGATCAAGACACGCCGAAAGCGTGCTTCTTCGCCGCGCTCATCTACACCGCCGCTGCTCTCACCGACGCGCTCGACGGCTATCTCGCGCGGAAGCTCGGCGTCGTGTCCGTGCTCGGAAAATTTCTCGATCCGCTCGCCGACAAATTGATCGTGATGGCCGGCCTCGTATGGATGGTCCCGATGGGCCGCATCCAAGCGTGGGTCGTCGTCGTGCTCTTGTCGCGCGAGATGGCGGTGAACGGCCTCCGCACGATCGCGGCGAGCGAGGGCGTCGTCATCTCCGCGGGCGACGACGGCAAAATCAAAACGGCGCTCCAGATGATCGGCATCATCGCGCTCGTCATCGGCTACCCGTACCACCTCGTCTACGCAGGGGTCGATCTCGGCGTCGTCGACATGCAGCGCGTCGGGCGCGTGTGGATCTACTTGTCGCTCGTGTTCTCCGTTGCGAGCGCCGCCCAGTATGCGCGTCTCTTCGCCGAGGCCGTCGACGCCAAAGAACGCAAGCGGTCCGAGCAGCCGTAACGCTCCGATATTTCTGGATTTTATCAGCCCTTGACGAATTCGTTAGGCGCCTCACTATATGGCGACGAAGGATATTCGGGGAGCGGAGAAACCATAGGAGCGGGCGATGGCGACGGCCACGGCGGGACAGCTGCAGACGGCGGCGAAAACGGAAATCGAAGCGAGCGGAAAGATCGAAACGAAGAAGCCGTCGCGAGCGCGCACGGTGTTCGTCGCGCTTCTCGGGCTGGTGACGGTCGGCGTCGGCACGACGTACGCGCTCACGTACGGACGAGAGAGCACGGACGACGCGCAAGTCGAAGGCCGCGTGATCAACGTTTCACCTCGCGTGCAAGGCCAAGTCGCGAAGGTGCTCGTCAGCGACAATCAAATCGTCGAAGAGGGCCAGCCGATCGTGCAGCTCGATCCGACCGACTTCCAAGTGCGCGTCGATGCCGCGAAAGCAGATCTCGCCGCCGCCGAAGCGCAGCTCGCGAATGCGCGAGCGGGGCTCGATCTCACCGAGAAGACGGCGTCGGCGAATTTGCGCCAAGCGAAAGGCGGGCTCGCGCAAGCGGCGTCGGGCGTGAGCACCTCGGCAGCGTCGGTCGTTCAGGCCCAAGCCGACGTCGACGCGGCCACCTCGCGCGTGAAGCTCGCGCAGACCGAGCTCGATCGCGTGAAGAATCTCGCGGGCACGGGATCACTCTCGCAAGCAGCGCTCGATCAGGCGCAAGCGAGCTACGACCAGGCGACCGCGTCACTCGCCGAGACGAAAGCTCGCCTCGTCAGCTCGCGAGCCAATACGCAAGGATCGAGCGGCGGCGTGGCCCTCGCCCAAGGCCGCGTCGCAGCGGCGGACACGCTCTCGCAACAAGTCGACGTCGCGCACGCCACCGTCGCGCTCATGGATGCGCGCGTGAAGCAAAGCCAAGCCGCGCTCCAAACCGCCGAGCTCAATCTCTCGTACACGACGATCAAGGCGCCGCGAAAAGGCCAAATCGCGCGACGTACGGTGGAGATCGGACAGGCGGTCGGTCCTGACCGCCCGCTCCTCGCGATCATCCCGCTCGACGACACGTGGATCGTCGCGAACTACAAAGAAGACCAGCTTGCAGAGATGCACGCCGGTCAGCCCGTGGACGTGAAGATCGATTCGTTCGGCCGCCGCCATTTCCACGGCCACGTCGACAGCATCGCGGGCGGCACCGGCGCGCGTTTTTCCCTTTTGCCTCCCGACAACGCGAGCGGCAACTTCATCAAGGTCGTTCAAC
>JAICXU010001030.1 GCA_025934595.1 Polyangiaceae bacterium
GCGACCGATCACCGATGCCGGCAATTTCGCGGATACGGGCAGCGAGCCTGCCGTGGAAATTTCTGCACAAGCCGACGCCGACGCGGGATGCGCATGCACGACGACCGGGTCGCGAACGCACGAATCCTCAGGCGCGCTCACGGCGATCGGCGCGCTCGTCCTCGGCATCACCCGCCGACGCAGATCGCGACGAGGCGCGATCTCACGGCGTTCTACGTAGCGATCGAATCATTTTCGACATAGCGCGCGAACGCCGCAACCAGCGCACGCCGTTCTTCCGTAACCGGCAAACCGACCGAGCGCTCGCATCCGAGAGCGGGAGCGAAATTCGAGAGAGCTTCGATCGCGCGGGATCGCGCACGTCGCACGCGCAGTCGAGCCGCACGATCGAGACGAGAGTCGGCCCATCGCGCGACCGACCACCCGAGCGCTGCGTGCTCGGCTTCATCGCGTGCGATTTTGCCGAACGCGCGACGCAGCGTTGCGCTCGGCGCGAGCTTCGCTTGCCACGCGAGGAGGATCGCGCCGAACGTTTCGTTCACGCATCCTTCGACGGCATTTTCGATCGCCATCGCTTCGAGCGATCGCGCGCGCGGCTTTTTCACGCGCGGATCGTGCGGCGAGGCTCCGCACCGACGTGTCCATGTGCCCATCGCACGGGCATGACGGATCTCGTCACGACGCGCTTTTTGCGCAGCGCGTTTCAAGTGGGCGGGCGCGTCGAACGCGTGAAGCTCGCCGAGCATGCGATCGAACGCGAGCACGCTCGCGGCTTCGTCGTGCGCCATTCGCGCGAAATAGGCGCCGACCATCGTGCTCGCGGCGACACGTGTTTTGCGGAGCCCGCGCGGTCGACGTCCGCCTCCGAAGCAGTCGAGGCACGTCATGTGGAGCTCGCCGCGGGGACCCGGCGTGAAGGATCCATCCGTGCAACCGAGGCCTTCGGGGATCGTGCAGCCGACGGCGAAGGCCGCGTCCGCCGAACCGTCCGGGTCGCCGTAAAAAGTCGCGCAGCCGATCGCGAACATCGCATTCGGTAGACCGCACGGAAGATCGTATGTGCAGCTCAGATCGACACCGCCTCCTTCGGCGTCGAAGAGTCGGCCCGCATCGAAAGGGGTCTCGGTGATTGCGCAGGAGCCCGCGTCGACGTCGGCGGCGGCGTCAGCCGACATCGCTACGTCGGCCGCGCTCGCATCGGTTCGCGCATCGTCACTGTTGCCGGCATCCGACGCGTTCGAATCCGTGGAGCTGCACGCTTGCGAAACCGCGCCGAGCGGCGCGACGCCGAAGATGATGAGAGCGATGGCACGCGCGACGCGTTCGCGCTCCTCGCGAATTTTTCGGCGTGCTCGCATGACTGATTCGCGAGTGAGTACCGCGACGCGCGCCGAAGCAGGCAAAGACCGGCTCGCGGTCCCGTCCGTGGAGGCCGGCTTTACGAAGGCGGAGGTTTGCGCTATGCGTCCCGCTCTTCTTTTTACGCGCTTTTGCTTTGTGGGAGAGGTGGCCGAGTGGCCTAAGGCACGTGCTTGCTAAGCACGCGATCCTTCACGGGATCCGCGGGTTCGAATCCCGCCCTCTCCGCAATAGTTCTGCGGCGTTAGGTACCGCCGTCAGGGCCCCAGACGATTCCGAAGACTTTTCGCCTACGGAAGCTGGCTTCCGTAGGGCGGGGAACACCTCGCCAAACCCCTGGCGAAGGTTTTCGGCCTCGCGCACGTAGAGCTGTGTCGTCGAGAAGCTCGTGTGACCGGCACGCTGCATGATGCGGAGCGCTTCGTCGCCACGGATCGCGAGCCAC
>JAICXU010000217.1 GCA_025934595.1 Polyangiaceae bacterium
GATTGCGACGATTTGGCCGAAAACGAGCTCGGCGACCGCGGACGCATTTTTGCCCGGACAGTTCGCGACGTAGATTCCTTTTTTGCTGGCGGCCCGTACGTCGATGGTGGCCACTTGGGCACCCGCGCGGACGATCAGATGAAGGTGCTTCGCTTTGTCGAGCGCGGCGGCCGTGACCTCGGTGGAGCGCACCACCAAAATTCCGACGTCGGCGATCTTCGCTTCGAGCGTCTCTTTCGTGAGGTCGGGCTCGTACGTGACTTCGACGGGCAACGCGCGGAGCTCTTCGACAGCGCGTGAATGGAGCTTGTCGGCGATCAAAAGTCGCATGGGGCCGGACAATGTAGCAGGAGCCCGGGCCACTTTTCAGGTGGATCGAAAATCGCGCGTCAGGGCGAGCCCGCCGCGATCGAAATTCGCCTGTTTTTCAGGCTAATCATGACTTTGTCGGGCTCGCTCGACGGCTGCAAAAACGGCGCGAGAGCGAGCTGCGCATGGCGCGAGAACTTCGCTTCGAACGTTCCCACTTTCGCGTCTCGCTTCACGCGCGCGTAGATCGCGCCGTTCGCGCCGATGCGTGTCGTCTCCGGCGCCCACTTCTCTTCCGTCCCGTCGCTCAAGAGGAGAATGACGTCGTCGTCGGTCGCGCGGATCGATCGCACGACGAACGGAGCGTCCTCGACGGTGAAGTAGGTCCAGTCGTAGCCGTTCGTGAGAATGAATCGGCCGTCGTCGGGATGCCGCGAGATCCACGAATGCATCGCGCGCGCGAGCTTGTCGTGATCCACGGGCGCGCCGTCGTGGAAGAACATGCCGTCCGCGTCGAGCGCGATCGTGCTCTCGCGCGAACGACCCTCCGGCGCCGGAAACCGGAAAAATTCAGGGTGATCGCCCGGTTTCATCTTCCAAATATTAAGCCCGTGCGAGGCGAGGGGCAACTTGTGGCGGCGGGCGTATACTTCCGCGCATGGCGCGGGGACGGGTAGCTCAAGCGGGGATGCGCATTCTTGCGCTCGCTTTTGCGATCGCGCCGCTGTCGCTCGCTTCGTGCGGATCTTCACCGACGCACCCGACGACGGCGAAACGAAATCCATTTCGTCGACCGCCCGCGAGCACGTCGAAGGCGCGTCCTCCTTCGAGCGCGATCGCGAAGACGCCCGCCGCCCCGGCGACGCCGAAATCCGTGATCGTGATGCCTCCCATCGCAGGGCCGTTCGTGCTCCTTTTCCCCGACGAGCTCGAGGCGATTCGCCTTCGTTTCGTCGCGGCGCTCGCATCGGCGGACGGCTCCGATTACGTGCCGATTTCGGACGAGAAAATGCGGGCGATGGCGGACCGCGTGAAAAAAGGAACGCTCACGGACTCGGGTCCCGTTTGCGCGAAGCCTCCGACGTACGCGGAGGTCGTCGACGCCGAGACGAAAGGCGGCACCGACGACTCGCTCGCCGTCGCATCGCTGATGCTCGATTGCGACGCGAAAGAAGATGATTGTATTCTACAAGTAAGTATCGGCGGCCTCGAAGGCGAGCGCGAAGCCGAGCTGATGCTCACGACGAAGGTCGCGCCGAATTCGCCACGCTCGAACGTCGAGCCGTGGCTCACGGCGGTCGATGATCTCATGCAAGTCGACGAGCTCGTCGGCAACGGCTACGGCTTCGGATCGGGCAAAGGCTCCGAGCTCGTGCGCGCCGCGCTCCGGGAAACTTCGGGCGATTTCGGATCAGGCTTTGCCGAGAATCCCGCGGCGCCGCCCTCGACGGCGCTCCTCGCGTGTCACGATCCGTCCTCGCGACGTTCCGACTCCGAGCACGACACGCTGCTCGGCGTCGACGCTGCGGGTCATGTGTCGAAGTGCGCGTTCTCGGAAGTGGATCGCGATGCGAAGCGTGAGGCGTGCGTATGTGGGGCGTTCCGCAAGACGAAGTTTCCTGCGCTCCCCGCATCGGGCGCCGCCAAGAACGAGCGTCGCGCGCTCTATGCCGTCATCGATGCCGCGTCGCCGCGCAAGCATCCGAAAGGAACGACCGTGCTCTCGCGCGTGAACGTGCTCGAAGGGCAGGGGCATCCGGAGGCCGCCGACGCGCTCGACATTCGCGCGCTCGACGATTGCTTCATGGCGACGAACCCGAAAGACGACATCACGTTCGACATGCATCTCGCCGTCGACCCGGCGGGTCACATCACGAAGGCCGACATCGGCGCGGTGCCCACTGCCATGAAGACGTGCCTTGCGCGCGCGTATCTCGCGACGCCGCTCGTCTGCGACATGGACGGGCAAGCCCGCACGCTGCATGTAGGCGTGACGCTGTCGCTGCAGCCGGCCTCATCCGCGACGCAAGCCTCGCTCGGCGCGGCGCAAAGCAAGCTGGCGCAGAACAAAACTGCTACGATCGACAAGTAGCTCGAAACACGAGGAGGCACGCCGATGGCGCTCCGAAAGAAATTGGAATCATGGGTAGCGCCGCGCAACGCGGCGTCGATGCGTTGGCGCGACGTGCTCTTCGGAGGCGGCGTCTTCGACGTAAGTGGAGATCATCCGAACAAGAAGGGTTGGGAGATCTTCGAGCTCGGCCAAAAATCATTTTGGGCCGTGCCGTCCGCGATCCCGTGGGACGAGCCCATTCGCGAAAATCCAGAATATGCCGAGCACATCGCGGCGATGCTCACGTTCTTGTGCCCCGGCGAAAAGGCCGCGGTGACGGGCGCGTCCTACATTTCGAATTTGGTGCGCAGCGAAGAAGCGAAATTTTATTTCGCGGAGCAAGCGCTCGAAGAGGCGAAGCATTACGACGCGCTCCGCCGCGTGATTCCGAAGATCACGGGTCGGCCGCTCGAGGCGCCCAACGTCTGGGTGCGCTTCCTCTATTCGTTCGGCGTGGTCGACCGCGACGACGTCGCGTTCATGATGGGCAACATCAACATCATCGGCGAGCAGATCGCGAACCAGATCTTCCATCGCATCAATCATCGCGCCGTCGATCCGAACCTCCGCAAGCTGCTCGCGCTCATCGGCAAAGACGAGTCGCGGCACATCGGCGCGGGCCAGCGCTTCTTCGGCGAGGTGTTCGATCAGTTCGAGAAAAATAGGCGAAAGATCATCGCGAAGAACCTCGCGACGTCGATCGTGCTCGCGTTCGCCACCTACGATCTCGTGAAGCCGATGGACGCGCTCGACGTCGACCTCATCGAGATCATGGACTCGATGTACAAGCACTACCACGACGTCACGAGCGGCCTGCCCGCGTTCCCGGAGCAAGCCATCCTCGAAAAGATCGTCGCGCACCTCCGCAAGCAAACGCCGAAGACGATCGCGCGCATTCGAAAAGCCACCGACGAAAGCGGCCGCATCGACCCGCAGAAGCTCGTCGCGATGTGCGAAGAAGCGCTAAAGAGCCCGCGCATGCTCCGCGACGTGCTCGAAAATCTTCCGTTCCTCGCGCGCGCCGCTTAGAGGAGAAAACCGCCAAGACACCATGGCGCCAAGCATGAAGGCTAAAAAATCAGCTTTTCTTCTTGGCGACTTGGCGGTTCATCTTCCTGTGTCATGAGTCACGCGAGGGCAGTCGTCATCGGCTCCGGAATCGGCGGATCCGTCACCGCGATGCTGCTTGCGCACGCGGGCATTCCGACGACGCTCGTCGAAAAAAATCGGCGCGTGGGTGGCTCGTGCTCCGGATACGACAAACAAGGATTCCACGTCGACATCGGAACCCACATGTTTTGCCGTGGATCGAAGGGTCCGCTCGGTGAAGCGCTCCGCCGCGTCGGTCGGGAAGGCTCCATCGATTTCCGCCGCACGCATCACATCGCCGAGCTCCGCTTTCCCATGCGCGACGGCGGTCGCAACGTCGTGGACGGCGTCGCGCGCGTGAGCGTTCCGTCCGACCTCGCACGGATGCCGAAGTTCGTCTTCGATCTCGCCTCGGCGCTGCATCTCTCGGCGAGAGATGCGATCAAGGCCGCGCATCTCTTCGCGCGCATTCTCACGATGAGTGAAGAAGAGGCCAGGAGCCTCGACGGCATCACGCTCGAAGAGTTCGTGACGCCGTATTGCGAGCATGCGGGCGTGCTCGGCGTGTTCGGATTTTTGCTCGGCCTCTATTTCATTTTGCCGTACTGGCAGGTGTCGGCCGGCGAGGCCATCGTGAGCTTCCAGCGGATGGCGAGAGACAACTCGCTCAGCTATCCGAGATGAGGCGCGATCGCGATTCAGAATGCGTTCGTGCTCATCGCGAAAGAGCGCGGCTGCGAGGTGAGGATCGGCACCGGCGTGCGCCGCGTGCGCGTCGAAAAAATCGGCGCGAACGAGCGCGTCACGGGCGTCGAGCTCGAAGACGGTACGCTGCTGCCGGCGAGCATCGTCGTCTCGACGTCGAGCGCGCGTACCACCGTCACGAAGCTCGTCGGCGCCGCGCATTTTCCGGAGAGCTACGTCGATCGCGTGATGAAAATCGTCGGCTCGATGATCGCCGTGCAGGCGAAAATCGGCTTGAAAAAGCGTCTCGTCGACGCCGGCTGCATCGTGGGCGGCGTGGGCGACGGCGTCGATCTCTTGAACGTGTCGACGGGCGACATGAAAGAAATGTTCGCTTCCGTCACGCGGGGCGAGGTCCCGCCCATCGTTCCTTTTTATTGCCCGGTGCCGACGAACTTCGATCCCGATCTCGCGCCGCCCGGTCATCAGCTCCTCACCGTGTGCGCCGTCGCGCCGACCTCCGACATCGCGCTCACCGATGCGCCCGCGGCGTGGGAAGAAGCGATGCTCACGGCGCTCGAGAAAGTGGTGCCGGGGCTTCGCAACGAAGCGGTGTTCGTCGATCGCTTCTCGGTCGAGTTCATCGAAAAGTGGATCGGCAAAGAGTTCGGACCGGCGGTGAGCACGGCGCAAACTCCGGATCAAGTCGGAGCGAAACGCTTGCCCACGTACACGCCGCTGCGGGGTCTCTATCTCGCAGGGTGTTGCGCGGGAGGTCGCGGTGTCGGCACGGAGCTCGCCGCGGCGAGCGCGATGGAATGCACCGATCGCATTCTCGCCGATCTCGGAATGCCGTTATTTTCTCGCACGAAATCGCGTCGCGAAATGACGCCGCTCGCCGTTTAGTGCCCGCCGTCGGCCTTCTGCGGAGACATTTTCGCGCCTGCCGGCGCGTTGCCGTTCGTGTCGTTCACTTGTCCGACGGGATGCGCGGTGAGGTGATTGTCGCCGCTGCCATTCCCATGGTCGTTGCCCGGCACGGGCGAGCCCGTGGTTTGCGTCTGACTCGCTTGATGCGAGCTATCGTGACAGCCGACGGCGGCCGCGCATGCTGCCAACGTGAGACCCATCCACCAAGCTCGCATCGCATTTCTCCTTTCGGTTCCCACGAAGCTGTCCTGCGGTCAGTGTCTGCCGTGGGCCTCGAGCGCCTCATGGTAGGCCACGCCGACGGGCGTGAGCCGCGATCGCCGGTGCGCCCGCATTCGCGCGCGCAGGTGCGGCCCTGACGCTATCGGTCCGCTCTCGGGAAAGAACGGATTTTTGCGCCGATTCAGCATCGCAACTGCGATGAGCACCAACGCGACCACGATTCCGATTGCCATGCTCGAAGGGCTTGCCATGGCGACACCTCGCTTCCTCTCCAAGAAGCAAAGTACGTACGAAGCGGAGCCTTACGCGTTGCTCGGAAAATTCCGCCATATTTGCATGATTTCACGACGGCTCGTGCGTGTCGAAATGTCACCCGTGACAAGCCCGCACAGCGTGCGTCCAATGAAAGCTCGGCGGCGAGCGTCCAAGTCAGGGTCTTCATTTTTACGAGCGATCGCGATCATTTCACACTAATAGTTCGGCGCTCTAGTGTCAGCCCATCCCGAGGAGCCCTCGCGCGGTCGTAAAATCACGTTCGCCATGCTCGGCGCGGGCACGGCGCTCCTCGTGATTTTCGCCGTCCTCCGGCATGATCGAAAGCCCGTCGAAAGGGACGCGGGGCCCGCGCCGTCCGAGACGCCGCTCATCATCGGGTCCATCGAACGCCGCGTGCTCGACGCGGGACCGCCAGATGCAGGACCCGGCGAAACGGCGGACGTCATCGACGCGGGATCCTCTGCGTGCAAAATTCTCTTCGGTCCGGTCGAGCAACCGTTCATGGGCCCGGCCGTGCTCTCGGC
>JAICXU010000758.1 GCA_025934595.1 Polyangiaceae bacterium
ACAAGCACACCTGTCACTGACCGAGCGCGGTCGACGTCATGCGCACGCGCCTCATATGAGACGATTCCGCGCGCGCGATTTTGTCGACGCGCCGTCAGTGCCCGGGCGCGCTGATCCTCGTGTAGCCCGCCGGCGCTTGGAATCGTGAGTCGTCGATCGATTTGGGCTCGATCTTCGTCACCTCCATGCGCGAGAGCTCCTTGCCGCTCGCATCGAGCTCGACGGACCGAAGCGGAAAGGATTTGTCTTCCCGAAACTGCCTCGCGAGCGGCGAGCTCGTGCCCGCGCCACCTTTCAAGCTCGAGAGGTCGAAGAACGCGAGGCCTTGCGCGATGCACACCTCGCTCTTTTTTCCGGAAGGATCGTTCACCGTCCAGTCTTCGCAGTCGTAGCCGGCGATGGTCTCGTGCCGGCCGGATTTGACGATCGCGCTCGTGTCCGGGTTCGTGTTCGTCTGCGCTTGCGGCGTCGAGAAATCGAGATCCGTGTACGACTTCGACGAATCCAAATAGACAGTGACCTTGTTCGACGTGGGATCGAACACGCCGTGCATCGCGTCGCCTTGCGGCGTCTTCGTGTCGAAGCGCAGACGGTCTTTCTTCACCTCGACGACCATGTCCGAGCTCGCTGCCGCCGAGGTCGTGTGCATCGTGATCGCGCCTTCGAAACCATCGAAGCGGTTGCCTTTGGAGCAGCCGAGCGCGAGCGAAGAGACGGCGACGAAAAGGGCGAGCTTCTTCATGACGCAGGAACCTACGCCAATTCGAAGCTCGGCGCGAACGGGCTCAGCGCTTCTTGCGTCCGCGGAGCGCGAGCGCGAGGCCCAATCCGGCGATCGCGAAGAAGCCGTAATTTCCAGGCGATTCGTGCGCACGGCCGATCGAGCAGCCGCTGCTTTGCGCGCTGGTGTCGTCCGCGTTCGTCGCGCCCGGATCGCCCGTCTGACCATCGTCGGTCGTGTTTGCGCCGTCCGGCGTGTCGGTGCTGTCGTCGTTCGTACCGGCTCCGTTGCCGCCCACCGTGCCTTCCGGTGTGTCGACCGGCGGGACGAGATCGAGAACGTAGATCGCCGATTCGCCCTCGCCTTGGAGGACGAACGGAACCTGCGGCCAATCCTGTCCTTGCGGCAGCGCATCGACGTCCGCCGCTTTCATCGATCCCACCGTGAAGCCCCAGGCGACGAGCGACGCGTGATCGAGCACGTGACGTTTCTGTCCGTTGTCGATGACCCACACCGCCGCGCTGCCGTCGTCCGCTTTCACGACGAGCGGCTTGGCCTCCAAATCGGGCGCGGCCGTGATCGCATCGACCGCCGTCGCCGGCTCGTGTGCGACGTCGAGAAGCGGATCGAACTTCCACGCGCGCATCGCCACTTCGCTCACGATATGGCGCTTCACGCCGCTCGGAATCTTCGGCGGCGCGCACGTGAACGTCTTCGGCGCGCGCGTGAGGACTTGCGCGGCGCCTCCTTGCACGTCGTGACCGTAGGCGTAGACCGTGTGCGCTTTGCCGTCGCGAACGCCGGTCGGCATCGCCACCGAGTAGCCGTGATCGCACGAGCCGATCGACGTGCAGAGATCCGACCGATGCACGTTCGCGCTCGTTTGAATCGTACCCGACCCGCTCTTGCCGAGCGGCGCGTCGAACGTGAGGTTCACCTTCACGGCGGTGCCGGGTGAATCCGGATCCTCCGACCAGCCCGTGATCGCCCCGCAGCTCGCGGTGTCGAGATATCCGCGCGCGAGAGCATCCGGAAGCGTGCTGTTTTTGTAGCGGATCGCCGCGAACGTCGAGCCTTCGTACGATACGTACACCGACGATCCGCTGATCGTGACGTTCGACGTGAACTCGTGCGCGTAGTCGGGCGAGACCGAGCAACCGGGCTCCTCGATGAACACGGCCGAGTGCCCCTTCGTCACCCATTTCTTGAAGAGGATGATGTGCTCGCTGTTCGGAATCAGATTGAGCGCGTCGCCGGGACGCATGTCGATTCCGTTCACGCGCGTCGAGATGTCGTTTTCGTACGGAGCGAACTGGCTCGTCACGCGACCCGGCGCGGGGAGCCCCCATGCCCACGACACGAGGCCCGAGCAGTCCGATCGATACGGATCCCATGCGTCGTTCGACGTACGATGGCAATACGACGGGCACGCCGTGTCGTAGTCGCGCGCGCCATTGGCGGATTGGCAATAGAGGAGCTTCGCGCCGGTCCATTGCTCCGCGCGCGCGATGATCGTGCTCGTCGTGACGAGGTCCTCCGTGCTCGACGTCGCGTCGTCGCCGTTTCCGGGATCCGACGAGCAGCCGGTTCCGACGATGCCGAGCGTTCCGACGAAGAGGCCGCACGCGGCGATCGAGGCTTTGCGCAGAATGAGCATGTCCCGCGCCTTTGCGCGGATCGTACCAATCCGAAAGCGCACGAAATTGGCTGAAAATAAGCCGATTTCGATGTTGACGATCCAGGCCCGGTCCGCGTGCCGTCGCGCATTCTCTCGCGAGGCTCACGGTGGGTCGCGAGGCTGGATCAGCGTCGACTCATGGTAGTCTCGCGCGCATGAATACACGTGCTCTTTTCGTAACCGTAATCGTCGGAGTC
>JAICXU010000851.1 GCA_025934595.1 Polyangiaceae bacterium
CGAGCGTGATATCGAGCCGCAAGCATTCCGGCCCGATCACCAAGATCACGATACCGCGTACGCGCGCGCGATGTACGCCGAACTCCGGCCGAAGCCGCCCGAGCAGGTCAAGCTGCCGCGCTGGACGGCCATCTTCATTCTGCTCCTCGTCGTTTTGTTCGTGCTTCTCTTCACGCGCACGACGTTCGAGAGCCTCTACAAATGAGCGCCGCGTGAAGAAGCCTTGCCTCACCCTCAGCGTCGCGAAAGGCTCGCAGCTTCCGCGCACGATCTCGCTCGATGGCCCCGTCGTGAAGCTCGGCAGCGATCCGAAGAACCATCTCGCTCTCGACGATCACGCCGCACGCGCGATGCACGCTGTCATCGAAATCGACGGCGAAGAAGGCATCGCCACCATCATCGATCTCGGCAGCGACGTCGGCACGTGGGTGAACGACGCGCGCGTCAACCGATGCAAGCTCGTCGTGGGCGACGAGATTCGAATCGGCAGCACCTTGCTCCGCGTCGAGAGCTTCGCCTAAACGACCAGCGCTCCTGCGGCCGGTCGTGAATCGAGCGGAGACGCAACGCGGTCGTCTCGGCACGTCCCGAGCGCGACGCGAATCGCGCGATGCGGGACGTCGGGAAGGATGGCCTGGGCGACCTCACTCACCTTCGCCGATCCGCTGCCCGTGACTGCGACGTCGGCGGTGACGACGACGAGATCGCCGGCGAGACCTGCGCGCACGATCGCGTCGCGGCCGTCGGCGTCGTTCAGCGCGAGGCGTCGTACGAAGGCGCGTACGTCGACCTTCTTTCCGACGCCGTCGATCTTGCGGATCAAAACGTGCTCTTTTTCGGCCAAAAATCGCTCGATTTGCGATCGCAGCGCGCTCTCACCGCCGCTGCTTTCGAGCGCGGACCGCGCATACACGATCGCGTAGCGGGCCGTGTCGATCGCGCGTGCGATCGATTCTTCGCCCTGCGCCACGAGCCGCCCACCCGTGAACGCGAGGCCGTCGGGCGACGATTCGCTGAGCGCGGCGAGCCATTCGTTCGGATCGATTTGCGTGTCGAGCTTCACGTCGACGTATTCGGCGAGGCTCATCACGCCGAGGGAAAGCGCCGGACCGAACGTGAGATCGGGCTTCGGATGAAACCCGCCCGAGTACACGAGGCCGAGACCGTTGCGACGAAACGCTCGTGGCAACGCGCGGATCAGATCGAGGTGGGAGAGAAACGTCGACGCTCCGCACTTCGTATACGAGAAGCGATAGCGATGACCGCCCTTCGGCGCGGGCGGCGCTTTGCTGCGCGAAACGACGGCGGGCGGCAGCGGATTCGGCGCGCGCTTGCTTCGAGCGCCGAGCTTCACGAGTCCTTCGATGCGCTCGCGACGCATCGCCGACAGGTCGCACGCGATGCCGCAGTCGTAACAAACGAGCTTCTTCGCATCCGCCTCGGCGTCGTCGAGGTTCGTGTGATGCACGAACGCGCCCGCCACCTTTCCGCACGGCGGCGAGAGGCGGCTCTCGAGCGCCTTGCGATATTCGCGCGCCAAAAATCCTTCTTCGAGGCCGACGTCGATGTGATCCCACGGGAGGCGCGCCGTGACGGGAATCGTCCGCAAAAATCGCGTGTAGTCTACATCTTCCAGCGCGAATGCCTGTTTCCAGAGCTCGATGTCGAGGCACTCTTCCAACGAATCGAAGCGCGCGCCCATGCGATACGCGCGCTCGAGGACATTCGCGAGCGTGCGGTCGCCGCGAGCGAACACGCCCTCGAGCCACGAGCCCTCGGAGTCGTGCATGCGAAGATCGACCTTCGCGTAACGAGCTTCGTCACGGAGCCAATTCTGCTTTCGCTTCACGTCGTGCTGCGCGTCCATCGCACACCACTGAAACGGCGTGTGCGGCTTCGGCACGTGCGTCGAGACGCTCACGGTGACCGACGGCGGACCTTGGCCTCGCTCCTTTTTGATCTTCTTTCCCACCATGCGCGCGCGGCCGCCGACGCGGGGAATCTCGCGCACGTCCGCCTCTTCTTCGGTGGGCAGGCCGATCATGAAATAGAGCTTCATGCTGTTCCAGCCGCGCGAAAAAATGCGCTCGGCGGTGGTCATGAGCTGATCTTCCGTGACGTTCTTGTTCACGACGTCGCGCATGCGTTGCGTGCCGGCTTCGGGCGCGAACGTGACGCCGCTCGCGCGCACGCGTTGGATGTCGTCGAGCACGTCTTCCGAAAGCCCATACGCGCGAAGCGAAGACACGCCGAGCGACACGCGCTCGGGCGCCAAGCGATCGACGACTTTCTTCA
>JAICXU010000927.1 GCA_025934595.1 Polyangiaceae bacterium
CGGCATGGGGCTCCGTATCGAACGCGAGCGCGGCGCCGCGACCGAGCATGCCGTATTCGTTCGAGCCCCAGCACGTCGGACCGGCGGGCGTGCCCGCGCAGCTGACGCCGTAGTCGATCGACGTCGCGAATTGTCCGCCGGATGCGATGTGCGTCGCGCCGGCCACGCCGCCGACGGGCACGGGCTTCGCGCTCTCGCTGAGAGTGCCGGCATCGCCGCTTCCGAGCTCGCCCGCTTCGCCGTCACCCCAGCATCGCACGGTGCCGTCGGCGATGAGCGCGCACGTGTGAGTACCGCCCGCTGCGATGTCGATCACGCAAGGAGTCGCGGTGCACACGACGCCACCTTCGCCCGCGCCGCCTTCACCATTCGGTCGCGGCTTACGAATGACGTCCGAGCCCGAGTCCACGACATCTTGCTGCGTGCCTTCGGCACACCCCGACATTTGCGCGAGGCCGGCCGCGAACGACAGCGCACCCACGAATGCCAAGCGATGCCGGAGCTTGCGAGACGTCATGACAGCTGAGGTCTCCTACGCTCGAAATGCGCGAATTGCCATATCGACGGCGCCTTTTTCCGACTCATGCGGCTCCGAGAGGATCGCCGAAATCGCGAAAAATCCGGGGAAAAGCGCTATTTTCTGCGGCGACGGCGCCCGGCGAGGAGGAGCCCGCAGACGACGAGACCCGCCGCGAGAAGGCCGCTCGAGGCGCGTCCGAGCTCGTGCGGATTCACCGAGCAGTTGCCGCTGTTTTGCCGGAGCGTGTCGTCGTCCGAGAGGCCGTTGCCGTTGTCGCCCGCGCCGCCTTCGGGAAGGAGCGACGGGTCGACGTCCTTCACGCCGCCGTCCGGAAAAAATCCGCCGCCGAGGCCCGTGCCGTCACCTGCGTCGACGTTGCCCGTGGCTCCGCCGCCGCCGGGATTCGGTGGACCGACGACCGTGATCATCATCGTGCCTTCGGCGGAGTTGTCGCCCGAGATCGATCCGTTGCCGTTCGCCGCGACGCCCGAGCCCCAGAGCTCGATCGTGCCGGCGTAAGGCGGGCCGGTGACGGTGAACGTGTAGTCGGTTTTTCCGCCGCTCGGAGTTTGGGGCGCGGGTTGCGTGAGCTCGCTGAACTCGTCTTGCGTATT
Source organism: Polyangiaceae bacterium (assembly GCA_025934595.1). Classification (GTDB taxonomy): domain Bacteria; phylum Myxococcota_A; class Polyangia; order Polyangiales; family Polyangiaceae; genus JAICXU01. The sequence goes on from JAICXU010000927.1 coordinate 1,135, forward strand.
CGTCCCGTGCTCGAGCGTGACGCCGTTCGTCGCTGCGATGTCGACGCCCGTTTCCGCCGCGCCCGTCGTGACGGTGAACGTGAATTGGGCGACCGCGCCCGCGTCGATCGTCGCGGGACCGGTGAATGCGACCGTCGGCTTCGGACCGCCCGTGTGGCAATTGCTGCAGGCGGTGCAGACGTCGTTCGGAATTCCGGTCTTTCCGGAGCAACCGGAGTCCGATCCGTTCGGCGTCGCGAAGGCGAGGTGGGTTTCGAAAGTGACGACGGCGGCTGCGCAAGCCACCATCGCGACGAAGGCAGTCGGAAGAGCGCGCACTCTCATGGCGGTGATTTTAGCTGCATTTCCCGGGCCGGCGAGAAATGGCTGCAAATCTCGTCGAATTTCCGCGAAGGACCGGCCGAAACTGGATCGTTTGACCGGGACGCGCGTTATGTCCCGGGCTCGTCGGGGGCGCCGCCGGCGCGTGCGAGGTCGTTCGGATTGACCTTGTCGACGTTGAACTTCGTCGCGCGCTCGAGCATCGTTCCGAGCACTTCTTCGGCCGACGGCAACGTCTCGCTCTTGATCCAGCGAAGCGGATTGATGCGCGCGACGACGAACGATCGCAGATACGGGCTTTGTAGCCCGCGCGCGCGGAGCCGCTCGATGACGCTCGCGACCTTGTCTTCCACCTTCATCGTGAGCGCGGCGATCTTCTCGTGCTCGGCCACCGCTTTCTTGAGCGGATCGTCCGTGAAGCTCTCGACGCGACGAAGCACCGGATGGTACGCGCCGCCGGCGAAACGCCCATTTTTCTCGTAGATCATGCCGATCGTCACGAGCGCGGGATCTTCGAGATAGAACGCGAACTGCGACTCCGGACGCGTCGGGTCTTCGTCGTAGAGGCCGCTATAAATGCGCACGACCTCGAGCGCGCGCTCTTTGTGGTTGTGCGCCTTCTCGGTGTTGAGCGCCAAAATCTGCC